>JAYTBL010000691.1:0-33900 GCA_043736975.1 Polyangiaceae bacterium | reverse complement strand
ACATCCGGCGCGAGCTTGCCGGCAAGCATCGCCTCAGCGACTGCATCCGTGGGCCATGGCCCCAGCGGATCTCCGTCATGCTGATAAACGTACCAGTCGGCCAAGACTCCCTCCGCACACCTGCAGGCGCGCGACCCCGTCTCATAGCCCCGAGAGGGGGGGCTCGCAAGGCGAACGCCCTTTACAGAGTAAGGGTGAGCCAGCCGCTCTCAGCGCCGCTTGGCCAAAGCCTCGGCGAGCTTGGTGTCGTACTGCCCGGCGCGGAACTCCTCGCTCGCGAGCAGCTTGCGAAGGAAGGACAGGTTCGTGACCGCCGGCGCGATCGTCGTGCCTGCGAGCGCGGCGTCGAGCGTGGCGATCGCCTCGTCGCGCGTGTCGCCCCACGCCACGACCTTCGCGATCATCGGATCGTAGAACGGCGTGATCTTCGAGCCCGCGCTCACGCCCGACTCGACGCGCAGCGTGCTCGACTGCACCTCGCCTGCTCCGGCGGCCCACGTGAGCTCGTCGATGGGGCCAGGCTTGGGGATGAAGCCCTTGCTCGGGTCCTCGGCATAGATGCGGGCCTCGATCGCGTGACCGCGGCGCACCGTGGTCGAGAGGTCGGGCAGCTTCTCGCCGTTCGCCACGCGGAGCTGGAGCTCGACGAGATCCAGCCCGGTCACCATCTCGGTCACGGGATGCTCGACCTGCAGCCGCGCGTTGACCTCGAGGAAGAAGAGATCGCCGGCGGCGTCGGCGATGAACTCGCAGGTGCCGGCGCCGACGTAGCCGACCTTCCGGACCACCCGTAGCGCCGCGGCGTAGAGCGCGCTCCGCCGCTCCTCGCCGGAGGGGCCCACAAAGAACGACGCCGGCGACGGCGACTCCTCGACGATCTTCTGGTGCCGCCGCTGCACGCTGCACTCACGCTCCCCGAGCGCGAACGCCTGCCCGTGCGTGTCGCAGAAGACCTGGACCTCGATGTGCCGCGGCTGCGCCACGTAGCGCTCGAGGTACACGCGCGCGTCGGAGAAGCTCGCCTTTCCGCGATCGGAGCACGACTCGAGCGCGCGCTCCATGCCCGCCTCGTCCTGCACCACCTGCATCCCGATGCCGCCGCCGCCGCCGACCGCCTTGACCACCACCGGGTAGCCGACGCGCGCGGCGACCGCCTTCGCATGCGCGACGCCCTCGGCGGTGTCGATGGCGATCGGCTCGTCGGTGCCGGGCACCGGCCTCGTTCCCGCAGCGAGCGCGACGTGCCGCGCCTTCATCTTGTCGCCGAACGCATCGAGCATGTCGGGCGTGGGGCCGATGAACGTGACGCCGGCCTCGGCGACAGCGCGCGCGAAGCCCGACTTCTCGCTGAGGAAGCCGTAGCCCGGATGCACCGCGTCGGCGCCGGTGTGCTTCAGCGCCGCGAGGATCGCGTCGATGTCGAGGTACGACTCCTTGGCCGGCGGCGGGCCGACCAGGACCGCCTCGTCGGCATCCTTCACGTGCGGCGCGTCGGCGTCGGCCTCGGAGTAGATCGCGACCGTGGCGATGCCGAGGCGCTTGCAGGTACGGATCACGCGGCGGGCAATCTCGCCGCGATTGCAGACGAGGACCTTCTTGAACATGGCCCGCTGGATAGCACGGATCAGAACGTCGCCGTGACCGAGCCTCCCCACAGCCCAGGCCCGACGAGGGGCGACGCGGTGAGATCGACGGGCTGACTGGGGCGCGGTGCCGGCGCCGGCTCGACGGTCCGCGGCGGCAGGAGGCTGACCGTCGGATGATCGAAGAAGTAGAGAAGCGCCCCGCCAGCCGCGAACGCCGCGCCGACCGAGCCGACCACGAGCGACGTGTTGCGGAACGCGTCGCGCCGGTCGAGCGCGCGGTTGTAGGCGTGGAGTCGATCGGCGGAGATGTTCCCCGACGCGCGGTCGCTCTGGATGTCCTTGGCGCGCCCTTCTTGCCCGAGCGACAGCACCCCGAAGACGCCGCTCGTCACCAGCCCCGCGACGCCGACGCCGAGCAGCGTGTAGCTGACGACCCGCTGTCCGCTCGTCTCGAGATGCGGCTCGAAGCGAAATGGCTTGCCGCGCGGCAGCACCACCTCCTGCGAGTAGGGCTTCTTGCCGTTCGCCGCGACGCTGATCACATGCGGTCCGGGCGGCACCTCGATCGCCTGCCGAACGGGGGCCACGGCGACGAGGCGTCCGTCGACCAGGATGTCCGCGGTCTGCTCGAGCGCCACCGTGACGAGCGAGGGCTTCTCCTTGAGCGGCAGGTCGATCGGCTGATCGATCGCGCGATCGCCCGACACCTCGCGCTCGCCGTCGAAGTAGCCGTCGGCGAAGACGCGGACCTTGTGCTTGCCCGGCTCGAGGTCGCCGAAGTAAGGCAGCTCTTGCGCGGGCCCGCCGTCGATCGAGACCCGCGAGCCGACAGTTGCGGAATACACGGTAACGCGCGCCTTGCGCCTCTCGGCTACCGGCGCGACGGCCGCCGCCTGCTGGGGATCGAGGCGGGCGAGGCGGGACTCGAGATCCGCCTTGGCCTCGGTCGCCTCGGAGCGCCGGCCACCGCTCGGGACCTGCTCCAGGTACGCCTTGTAGTGTCCGATGGCGCGGCGCAGGTACGAGGCATCGTTGCCGGCGAAGAACTCCTTCCGCTCGGCCTGGGCGAGCGAGAAGAGGAGCTGCGGGCGCGGCGCGAGGGTCTGCGCCTCGTCGAAGGAGCGAACGGCGTCGCCGTAGCGACCAGCAGCGTAGGCCTGCGCGCCGGCGTTGAAGAACGTGCGCGCGCGCTCCACCTCGTCGGGCGTGGGCTCCTTCGCCGAGGCGGTGCGGCTGACGGTGAGCGCCAGGGCGAGCGCGACGGACCAACGCGTGATCCGTCTCACGGGAGCCTCGTCTTCTGGCGCGCGATGCGGATCGACCCCTGGTCGGCGAGCGCGAGGTCCAGGGCGCCGTCGCCGTCGAAGTCGCCAGCCACGACCGCGCTGCCGTAGCCGAGCGCGCCGAAGATCGCGGTCGCGTCGCTCACCTCGACGGTGCGGTCGACGTGCACGAAGGCGCGGAAGAGATGCTTCGGCGTGACGATCACCAGCTCGTTGCGCTTGCCGCCCGCGGCGCCGACCGCGAGCCCGCCCCCGGTGGTGATCTGGGTGAAGCCGAGGGCCGCGTACTCGCCGGTCGCGGTGCCGGCGCTGATGGGCAAGGTCACGGTGGTGGGCGTCGGGTTCAGGTTCCCCTTTCCGTCGCCGAACAGCACGTTGACCGCGAGGACCTTGGTGGAGCTGTCGCGCAGGATGGTGACGAGATCCGCGCTGCCGTCGGCGTCGACGTCGAGGATCTGCGCGCGCATGCCGCCCGGCGCGGAGCGCCCGGGGATCGGCAGCGCGACCGGGAGCCCCACGTTGGGCCCGGGGCGAATGATGCGGAGCACCGCGCCGCCGCCGCCGTTGTCGGGCGACACCGCGACGACCTCGGCCTTGCGGTCACCGTCGAGATCGCCGGCCACCACCTGCACCAGGAACTGGTCGGTCGCGCGGTCGACCGCGTAGAGCCCTTCGAGGCTCACGATGCTGGTGGGCGCGCCGAACGAGAGCGCGCCGGTCCCCGGAGCAGCCCACACCGCGTAGGTCGGGTTGCCGATGCGGGCGCCGTTGCCCTTCGCGTAGTCGGCGGAGCCCGCGAGCGCGATGAGATCGACGCTGGGGCCGACGGCGGGCGAGGCCACGAGCCCACGCGTCGTCAGCTCCCGGCGCGCGTTCGGCGGCGGCGCCGCCCTCGAGAGATCGTAGAGGAGCGGCGCGACCGGCTGGCGCTCGCCGGACGCGAGGAGCACGGCGAGCGAGAAGGTCGGCAGCTGCCCGCCCTCTCCCTTCTGCACGCTGGTGATGGTGACGCCCGACGGGGTCGCGAAGACCTGCCTGATGCCGTCGAGCCGCCCCGCGGGCCGTGGCGTCTCGGGCGGCATGGTGAGCGCGCGACCGTAAGCGATCGCCACCTCACGCTCGGTGGAGGCGGGGCGCCCCTGAACGAAGGCGATGTCGCCGTTGAGGTCGAAGTCGAAGTCACCGACCACCAGGTTCGTCACCGAGCCAGTGGTGGGGATGGTGAAGGGCGGCATCTGGATGCTGCCGGTGCCCTCGAGCACGTCGAGGTCGGGCTCGTACTGCGAGCCGGCGATGACGTCGGGCAGCGAGTCGCGGTTCACGTCGGCGACCTGCGCGACGGTCCAGCGCTTGGTGGGTGCGGGGACGGCGTTCCAGGTGAGCTGCGCGCGCGTGACGGGCGGGGGCCCGCCGCCGTCGGCGCCGGCGTCGCGGAGGATCGCTGCGCGTGTCGAGAACAGGAGACCGCCGGGCATCACGAAATCGATGCGATTGTCGCTGTCGAGGAAGCCGGCCGCGAGCGGCACGTCGACGATGTCGCCGGGTGCGTCCTGGAGATCGAAGCCGATACCGGTGCCGTAAGCGACGCGGATCTTCTTGGTGCCGGAGGCCGTGGTGCCGATCACGACGTCGATGTGGCCATCGTCGTCGAGGTCCACGGGAAAGATGCCGGTGAGCGTCTCGCCGGCGATCGTCAGCTCCTTGGGTTCGTCCAGCGACCACTGGGCCTTGCCGGGGCCCACCCGCTCGCACGGCGAATAGACGAGGATGCGCGCGCCGGCGTCGGTGGCGAGCGGCACGAGCACCTCGCCGCACGTGGACTTGGGGCCGATGAGATCGAAGAGCCGCGCCGAGACCGGCGTCCCCACGAGCTGCGCCAGCGTGCCAGGCAAGACCTTGATGAAGCCGCTCGTGAGATCCTCGAGCCTGCCGTCGAGGGAGCGGAGCAGCGTGGTCGGCGCGCCGCCCTTTGGCTGCACCGTGACGAGGGAGATGATCGGATTCGCAGCCGCGGTGGGCGGAACCTCGCTCGCCTTCGCGGCCAGCGGCACGATGTACGCGTCGAAGGTCGGCGCGCTGATGGTGGGGAAGAGCTTCGTGACCACTGCGCGATCGGTCTGGCCGAGCACGATGGCGAGGCCGCTCGTCGCGCTCAGCTCGAGGAGCCCCTCCGAGACCTCGCTCGCGCCGCGGAACGTGTAGCCGAACGCGATGTCGGAGCGGCCGTCACCGTCGAAATCGTAGATGAGCGGTGCGGCCAGCACGCCAGGGAGCGAAACCACCCGCGGCGCGGAGGTGCCGTCCAGGAAATAGTGGATGCGTCCCTTCGAGTTCGCGCCGCTCGAGCCGAGGATGTCCTTGCGTCCGTCGCCATCGAAGTCGCCCACCAGCATCGTGGTGACGCCGGCCGAGACTGGCTCCGACGGCGCCTCGAAGGCGCCCGTCGGTTGCCGGCAGATGCCGGTCACGCTGCAGCCCCAGCCGTCAGGGCACTCTGGCGTCTCGCCGTTCGCCTGCTTGCCGCAGAGCAGGCGGCAGTGCGTGGCGCCGGATCCGGACGCGCCGCAGCGCGCCTTCGGATCGTTGGGGAAGGAGTCGCAGTCCTCCAGCGCGTCGACCACGCTGTTCCCGCAGGTGTTCTCGGGCAGACGATCCAGCGTGGCGCAGTCGAGGAGGAGCGCCGAGAGCGGCGCGAGCAAGCAGAAGAGGTGCCGTAGGCGCATGAATTACTTGCTGGTGGGGTCGAAGTTTTCGAGCTCGGACGAGATGGGCTTGCCCTTGCCCGCGCTGGGCTTGCCCGCGGCGGCGGCCGCCTTCTCGAGGGCGACCTTCATCGTCGTCGCGGCCGCGGGCGTGAGCTTCAGCTCGTGGCTCTTGAAGCCCTTGGCCACGATGGTGAGCGTGACGGGCGTGCCAACCTCGAACGAGAAAGGGCCCGGCGCGGCGCCGAGCTCCCTGGTCCCTTGCATGACCTTGGCGTCCTTGGGGGTCGTCTCGAGCGTGATGGCGACGAGCGTGGGCGCCTTGATCGCGAAACTGGGCGCCGGCGCCGCGCTCGCGGGTGATGACGGCGCGGCCGAGGAGGCGGCCGCGACCAGGCCGGTCTGCTGCTCGCGGTCGCGGGAAGCGCGGAGGCCGAACGCGAACGCGCCGGCCACCGCGGCCGCCAGCGCGACCACCACGACGGCTCCGAGGCGCGCGCGCGAGGCGCGCGGCGGCGTCACATCCGCCTCCGAGGCGAGGAAGGTGTGACCGTTCGGCGATGCGTCGTTGCCCGTCACCACGCGCACCGCGCCGCGCGCCGAAGCGCCCCCCGTCGGCAGCGTCGCCGCGGCGTGGAATGGCGCGGCGCCGGGGTCGCTGGGCGGCGGAAGGTACGCCGAGGCGGTCAGGATCCCTGCTGCGCTACCTGCAGCGACGAGCGTGTCGAGCGCCTCGCCCACCGAGGCCGGACGATCCGCGACCTCCTTCGCGAGCATGCGCTGGATCGGCGCATCGAGCAGGGCTGGCACCTGGGGGCACACCAAGGAGGCGCGCGGCGGGTCCTGCGTCATGTGCTTGAGGAGGACATCCATCGGCGAGCTGCCGTCGAACGGGACCTGCCCGGTGAGCACCTGGAAGACGAGCGCGCCGAACGCATAGGTGTCGGTTCCACGGTCGATGTCCACGCCCCGGCATTGCTCGGGCGACATGTAGTAGGGCGTACCCATGGGCGTGCCGGTCTTCGTCTTGTGCTCGCCGCCGCCGCTGCCGCCTCCGAGGAGCTTCACCAGACCGAAGTCGAGGAGCTTTGCCGAGGCCGCGCCGTCCTCGTCGAAGGCGACGAAGACGTTCTCCGGCTTGAGGTCGCGATGGATGATGCCCTTGCCGTGGGCGGCGTCGAGCGCGCGGGCGATCCCTCGGAGAATGGGCATGGCCTGCGCGAGCGAGAGGCGATTGTGCGTCGCGAGGTAGCGATCGAACGGCGTGCCGTCGAGCAGCTCCATGACGTAGTACTGCCGGCCATCGGGCAGCTGACCGAACGCGAAGATGTCGATGATGTTGCGGTGGCGGATCTGGTTGACCGCGCGCGCCTCGGCGATGAAGCGCGACACCATCTGCGGGTTCGACGAGAACTGCCGGCTGAGGACCTTGACGGCGGCATGCTTGCCGATGACGGGATGGATCGCGCGGAACACGGCGCCGAACCCGCCCTCGCCGAGCTTGCCCTCGATCCGGTACTCGCCGACCTGATCGCCAGGCACGAGGTCCTTGTCGACGTAGGCAAACGCCTCCTCGGGTACGAGCGCCGCGCCGTCGACCGCGCACGAGACGACCGAGTCCGGATACTTCGTGAGGCAGCTCGGACAGATCGGCATCGTCTCCTGTCGATGCTAGCAAGGGTCACGCGCGCGAGTCTCTGCGAGCTGCCCTGGAATCCGTGCGAATTCTCGAATTCTCGGCGCGCACGTTCACGGTCCGCGTGGCAACGGCCATTCACGGACCGGAGGCCGTTCAGGGGTGGACGCGCGCCCGTCCAGTCAGGTGGCCACCACCACCCGGTCGCGGCCCAGGCGCTTCGCCTCGTACATCGCGACGTCGGCGCGGCGCTCCAGCTGCTCCGGCGTCTCGCGCTTGTCCCACGTGGCCACACCGATCGAGACCGTCTGCTCGAGGCGCACGCCGACGTCGCCCCTGAAGGGCTCGGCGTGCAGCGTCTGCTGGATGCGGTGGCCCGTGGCGTGGGCCTGCGTCGCGCCGGTGAGCGGCATGATGAGGACGAACTCCTCGCCGCCGCGGCGCACCAGGACGTCGACCCGGCGCACCGCTTTGCGCACCCGGTCGGCGAACATGCGCAGGACCGCGTCGCCCACGGCGTGGCCGTGGGTGTCATTGACCTTCTTGAAGTGATCGAGGTCCATGTAGAGTACACTGACATCACCGTTGGCCCGCGACGCACGCTCCATCTCCTCGGTGAGCCGAGGCTGGAGGTAGCGATGATTGAAGGCCATCGTGATGTCGTCGAACATCGCGAGGCGCCGCAGCCGCGCGCGCTCGATGGGCGGCGCCGAGCAGTTCGCCAGGAGGCGCAGGAGGAGCTGGTCCTCATCGGAGAAGGCGTTCTCGAGCGGCGCGGTCACGGCCAGCACGCCGATCACCTCGCCGGTCGACCAGAGCGGCTCGGCGATGATCGAGCGCACCTCGAACGACTGGCCCTCCGCGGCGACCCAGCGCGTGTCGTGCGCTGCGTCACCGATGCGCGCGGGCTGGCCGTGCTCCACGACCCAGCCGAGGATGCCCTCCCCGCGCTTGAAGTCCATGGGGCGGTCGTCCTCCCCCGTGCCGGAGCGCGCGCCGGTGAGCAGCGAGGCGCGGCTGGTGTCGAGCAGGCGGATCGACGCGTGATCGGCGTGCAGGAGCTCGAGGGTCGCCTCGGTCACCGCCTTCAAGAACTCCTCGAGCGGCCGATCGTCGGTCAGCTGAGCCGTCAGCTGCAGGAGGACGTCGAGCGCGCGCTGGGAGCTCAGGACCATGAACAACGTGACAGTGTGCCTCGCCCCCAGCCCCGAAAGCCAGCACCACGTCAGTGAAAATCACGACTCATGCTACCGATGCCGCCCAGCTCCGCCATCATCGTGTCGAGCCGCTCGAGCTGCTCCGCGATCACGTACACCACGCTCTGCGGCGCATCGGGGTCCGGCGGACGGAGGCCCTTCGGATCGTCGCTGCGCTCGATGCGACCGTGGACCATGAGGATGCGCGACGACGTCGCGACCTGACGGTGCTCCTCGAAGACCCGTGACCAGAGGACCAGGTTCGAGAACCCGTACTCATCCTCCATCGTGACGAACACCACGCCGCTCGCCGTGCCTGGCCGCTGGCGGCAGATGACCATTCCCGCGACGCTCACCTTCGTCCCCGAGCGCAGCGAGAGCACGTCACGCGAAGACTGGGTCTTCTTGGGCAGGCGAGGGCGCAGCAGCTTCATCGGGTGATCCGACACCGAGACGCCGGTGCGCTCGTAGTCGAGCACCAGCTGCTCGGCGCGGTTCATGCGCGCGAAGTCAGGCCGGGCCTCCTCGCTGTCTGCGCCCTCGAAGAGGCTCGCCGGGCGCGGCGCGACCACCTTCCAGATCGCCTGACGGCGGCCGCCGCTCAGCTCGTCGAGCGCGCCAGACTCGGCGAGGGCCACGAGCTGCTTCTTGTCGAGCTGCGCGCGCGAGGTGAGATCCTCGACGCTCGCGAAGGGCCGCTCGACGCGAGCCTTCTCGATGCGGCGCCCCGCGTCCTCGCCGAGACCGCCCACCAGCCGCAGCCCGAGGCGGATCCAGGTGGGCCGCGCAGGATCGGGTCGGAAGCACACGCAGTCCCAGCGGCTCACGCCCACGTCGAGCGGCGCGATCGGTACGCCGTGGCGCTGCGCGTCCTGGAGCAGCGTGGACGGCGAGTAGAACCCCATCGGCTGGCTGTTGACGAGCGCCGCCGCGAACTCCGCCGGGTAGTGCACCTTGAGCCACGCGCTCGCATAGACGAGCAGCGCGAAGCTCGCGGCGTGGCTCTCCGGAAAGCCGTACTCCCCGAAGCCCTGGATCTGCTTGTAGAGTTGCTCGCCGAACTCCTTGGAGATCCCGCGCTCCGCGAAGCCGGTCAAGAGCCGCGCGTGGTGCTTGTCGAGCGAGCCCGACTTCTTCCACGCCGCCATGTCGCGGCGCAGACGATCGGCCTCGCCGCCCGAGTAGCCGGCGCCGACGATCGCGATCTGCATCACCTGCTCCTGGAAGAGCGGCACCCCCAGCGTGCGCTCGAGGATGGGCGCGAGGATGGGATGCGGAGGGTCGTGCTTCTCCTCGCCGCTGCGCCGCCGCAGGTAGGGATGCACCATGCCGCCCTGGATCGGCCCCGGCCGCACGATCGCCACCTCCACCACGAGGTCGTAGAACTTCTCGGGGCGGAGGCGCGGCAGCATCGACATCTGCGCGCGGCTCTCGATCTGGAAGACGCCCACGGTGTCGGCCCGGCACAGCGCCTCGTAGACCTCGGGATCCTCGGCGGGGATGCTGGCGAGGCGCTCGATGGCCGTGCCGCGCGCGAGATCGGGCGGCGCGTACGAAGGGTCCTGCTGCGCGGCGACCATCACCAGATCAAGCGCCTTGCGGATCGCGGTGAGCATGCCGAGGCCGAGGACGTCGATCTTGAAGAAGCCGAGCGTGTCGATGTCGTCCTTGTCCCAGGGGACGATGGTGCGATCCTTCATGGTGGCGGGCTCGACGGGCGCCACCGCGTCGAGCGGCGTCGCCGAGAGCACGAAGCCGCCGACGTGGATCGAGAGATGCCGCGGGAACCCCTGGATGGCGCGCGCCAGCGCCACGGTGCGCCGCACGCGCGGATCGCTGGCGGTGAAGCCGATGGCCTTGAGTCGGGACTCGCTGACCGCCGAGACGCCGTCCCACCACGTGACCACGCCCGCGAGCCGATCCACCTGCTCGAGCGAGAAGCCAAAGACTTTGCCCACCTCGCGGAGCGCGCTCTTCGCACGGTAGCTGATGATCTCACAGACCATGGCTGCGCGATCGCGCCCGTAGGTCGCGTAGATCTCCTGGATGACCTCCTCGCGTCGCTCGTGCTCGAAGTCGACGTCGATGTCGGGCGGCTCGCGGCGCTCCGCGGAGAGGAAGCGCTCGAAGAGCATGTTGGAGCGCGCGGGGTCGACGGCGGTGACGCCGAGGCAGTAACAGACCGCGCTGTTCGCCGCGCTGCCGCGACCCTGGCAGAGGATGTCGCGCCGGCGCGCCATGTCTATGACGGCGCGGACCGACAGGAAGTAAGGCGCGACCTCGAGCTTGGCGATGAGCGCGAGCTCCTTCTCGAGCTGCGCCTTCACCTTCTCGGGCACCGCGCCGTGGTAGCGCCCCTGCGCGCCCTCCTCGGTGAGGCGACGCAGCGCCTGGTCGGCGGTCTCGCTGTGGACGCCGTTGACGTCGGGGTCGTGAAAATCACGATGAACGAGGTCGGTGATCTCGTAGGGGAACCGGTACGACAGCTCCTTGATGGAGAAGCGACAGTGATCGGCGATGACGCGTGAGCGCGCCACCCAGTCGGGGTGCAGCGAGAAGAGCTTGAGGATCTCCTCCTCGCTCTTGAGGTGCCCCTCGGTGTTGGGGAGGAGCTCACGACCCGCCTCGTCGAGCGTCTTGCCCTCGCGGATGCAATGGAGGAGGTCGAAGATCGGCTTGTCGGCCGGCTTCGCGAAGAGAACGCGGTTGGTCGCGCACAGCGGGACGCCGTGGATGCGCGCGGCGTCGAGCGCGCGGGTCACGCGGACGCGATCCTCGCCGTCCTTGTGGAGGTGCACGGCGATCGTCAGGCGGAGCCCGAAGCAGCGATGGAGCTCGGCGATCGGGAGCGTCGCGTCGGCGAGCGCCCAGAGCCCCGAGGCGTGCTGGCACACGAACGACAGCGGCAGACCGGCGAACGTGTTGCGCGGCAGCTCGTCCTCGTCGAGGTCCTTGGTGCGCGTGGTGGGCTGCGAGCGCGGATGACGGCGGTGCGTCTCGGTCAGGATCCTGCAGAGATTCGTGTATCCTACATGATTCTCGACGAGCACCGTGAGGGTGGTCGGCTTGCCCGGGATGTCCGGGACGTCGAGCCCCTGCTGCTCGAGCGTGAGCTCGCAGCCCACGATGACGCGCACCTTCTGCCGCTCGCCTTCCTCCTGCGCGCGGACGATCCCGTAGAGGCCATCGCGATCGGTGATGGCGATCGCGTCGTAGCCGAGCTCGGCGGCGCGGAGGACCATCTGCTCGGGCGGCGTGGCGCCGGCGAGGAAGCTGAAGTTCGTGCGTGTCGTCAGCTCGACGTAGCGGCTCGGCCGCGACTCGATGGCGTGACGGAGCGCGAGGAGCTCCTTCGTCGCCTCGTCGGCAGGGGCGAGCGAGCCGTCGTCCGCGAGCGGCATGCGCGTCGACGGATCGATGCGGGTTCGGTTGCCCATGACGTTCGGCAGCTCCTAGTCGAACCAGCCTCGCACGCGAGCAGCGCCGCTGGAACGGTCGATTTCCACCCACGCAGCGCCCTCATCGACCCACGCGTACACGTAGTCGACGCCCTTCTTCGGGCCCTCACCGGGCAGGTGCTTCCACCAGTCGACCGCCTCGACGCGGGACAGATGTCGCACCACCTTCACCGCCTCGCGAGGGACGGGTACAGGAGCGCCAAGCACGCGCGTGGGCTCGGGGACGCTCGAGAGCATGTGGCGGCGCTTTCTGCCGTTCACGTCACCGTTGGAGTTGGCAGGGAGCTTGGGAGGCTTGGCGAGGCTCTTGCTCTGCACGTCGAGCCGCACGAAGCGCGAGCGATCCTCGGGGCTCCAGGCATCACCCAAGGCAAGCTTGCCGACCGCCTCCTCGCCGAGATCGCCGGCGAGCTCGGCCACCAGCCGCGGCAGCGCCTGCATGGCCTTCGGCTGCGGCTCGAACAGCGAGAGCGCAGCCTGCGGTTTGTGGACGAGCGCGGCGGCACGGAGCTTCGCGCCGAGGACCGGCGCGCGCAGCGAGGCCCGCTCGATCTTCGGGCGCAGCGCTGCCAGCAGATCGGAGGCGGCCGAGAGCGGCTGCGGCAGCTCGATGGAGATGCGCTGGAGGCGCTGGCTCGGCGCGTTTGGATCCGGCTTGTCGTCGCGCAGGAGCGCCGTGTCGAGCGCGAGGTCGAGCTCGAGACGCGAGGCCGCGACGGCGCGGCCTGCGAGGCGCACCGCGAGGCGATCGGTGAGCGTCTTCGCGACGAAGGTGAGCGCCTCCGAGCCCTCGACGCCGTACTCGAACGTCGCCGCCTCTTCCGGGATCTCCGGCGGGACGTAGGGCGTGAGCGGCGCGCGGTCCTCGCCCTCGGCGAGGCAGAGCACGATCGGCGCGCGGATCCCGAGCCGCGTGGCGAGCGCTGCGCGGGGCAGCGCGCGGAGCTCGGCGACGGTGCGCACGCCGAGCTTGGCGAGCCATCGCACCTCGTCCGCGCCGAGGGGGAGCGCCGCGATGGGCAGCGGCGCGAGCGCCACGCCGTTCTTGCCGGGCGGCACGACCACGAGGATCGGCGCGTCTTTCTCGTCTTCCCGGCGACGCCGCTCGCGCGGATCACGCGCGGCAACCGCGGACACATGGGCCGCGCGCGCGAGCGCCGAAGCCGCCGCGGACCGCGCGAGGATCGCCGCGACGCGCGGACCGTCGGCGATGGCCACCGCGCAGACGTGGCCGAGCCCGGCGAACACCTGCGCGAGGCGCGAGCCGAGGATCGCCTCCCCTTCCCCGCGCGATTCGGCGCTGCTACTCACGGGCGCGGGCGCGTGGAGATGCGCGCAGCCCGTCACGTCCACCCAGACCACGTCCCCGTACGAGTCCTCGGCGTCGCTCGCGGTGGCGAACGAGACCGTGGCGCCGAACGCGAGCGCCACCTCGGCGAGGCGCGCGAGGACGCCGCGCACCGCCTCGGGCCGCACCACCCGCACCGTGAGGTCGCCGGCGCGCGCGCGGGCCGCGGCGATGGTCTGCCCGGGCTGCACCCCCAGCGCGCGCGCCTCGCGCGACACCACGTCGAGCCGGGTGTTGCCGAGGAGCTTTGCCTCGATCAGCGGCGGCGGCGCGACGACGATGGCGAGCGGCTGCCCCTCGCCGGTGCCTTCCCCGGCGGCAGCGCGCACCACCTCGATGCGGAGCTCGGGCAAGCAGATGGCAGCGATACGCATGGGAGGCTCAGCACGCGACGCGGACGACGTGCTGCGACGACGCCCGCCCGCGGCGGTCCTTGGTGACGCGCAGGGCGATCGCCTCGGGACGGCGCTCGACCTCGATGCGCAGCGCGACCGGCCACGGCACCGCGCGCGACGTGAAGACGTTGGTGAGGACCAGGAACGTCGTCCCGTGCTCCTCGGCCGCGAGCGCGAGCTTGCGCACCACCACCGAGCCGTCGACCCGAGCACGGGACGACGCCGGACGACGCACCGCGGTCCTCGTGCCGGCATCGGCCGCGATGGTCAGCCTTCCATCGAGCCCTGCCGGCGCATCGACGACGACGAGATCAAAGGCCCCCGACGACGCGACCTTCACCACGGTGCGCGCGAGATCGGCGGGCTGCGGGCGCACCACGAGCAGCCGCTCGAGGTCGACCCCGGCCTGCGCTACCGCCGGGGCATAAAGAGGAGGAGCGCTCGCCTCGGTGATCCACGCGCACCACGCCCGAGGATCGGACTTGTGCACGGCGCGGAGCGCAGAGAGCGCGATGGTGGTGGCGCCTCCGCGCATCGCCCCGTGCTTCGTGATGGGCGAGGCGATCTCCACCACGCCGCGCGGGAACCCGCGATCGGGCAGCACCCGCTCGAGCTCCGGCCAGTCGAGCGAGAGGACGTTGTCGTCGGCCGCGGGCGAGAGCGCGCTGGTTCCGTGGGCCACGCCGAGGCTCGCCAAGCGCGCGAGGGCGATCGGGTCCATGACCTCCAGCAGCTCTCGTTTGGA
Organism: Polyangiaceae bacterium; assembly: GCA_043736975.1. GTDB lineage: Bacteria > Myxococcota_A > Polyangia > Polyangiales > Polyangiaceae > Labilithrix. Next base: position 19,551 of record JAYTBL010000691.1, on the reverse strand, counting down.
CGCAGCGAACGCAGCCATACTGAACAGGTAGCCAGTACCTGAACAGCGTGCAACCCCCGGCCCCCAAGAAAGCGACGAAAGCCCGTAAATGCCCAGAAATCTCGCCTACCGGGTCGCCCCTCGCGGCGATGTGCACTAGAACGCTGGGGATGATCCGCGCCGCCCTGCCCTCCGATCCCCAGCTGGACCGGCTCGCCGAGATCCTCCGGGGCATGGGGTCGGTCCTCGTCTGCTACTCGGGCGGCGTCGACAGCGCGTTCGTGCTCGCGGTCGCGCACCGCGTGCTGGGCGACAGATGCATCGGGATGACCGCGGTGAGCCCGAGCCTCGCCGACTTCGAGCGCGAGGACGCGATCGCCCTCGCGAAGGAGATCGGCGGCCGTCACGAGCTCGTGGAGTCGAACGAGATCGAGGACGAGGACTACGCGAAGAACAACGTCGACCGCTGCTTTCATTGCAAGAGCGAGCTCTATCGCGTGAGCGACAAGAAGCAGCGCGAGTGGGGCATGGCGTTCTCGGTCAACGGAACGAACCTCGACGACCTCGGCGACTACCGCCCCGGCCTCGAGGCCGCGAAGCAGGCGGGCGCGCGCAGCCCGCTCGTCGAGGCTGGCTTCACGAAGGCCGATGTGCGGCGCGTCGCGCAGCTGCTGGGCCTCCCGGTGTGGGACAAGCCGGCGGCCGCGTGCCTCTCGAGCCGCCTCCCCTACGGCACCCGGGTGACGCGCGAGCGCCTCCGCCAGATCGGCTCGCTCGAGCAGCGGATCCACGAGCTCGGTATCCGCCAGGCACGCGTGCGCTGGCATGCGCTGAGCGGCACGGCGGGCACGCGCGAGTCGGCGATGGCACGCGTGGAGATCGGCAAGGACGAGATGCTGGCCGCCTTCGAGGTGCGCGACGCGATCGTGGCGGCGGGCCAGGCCCTCGGCTTCGCGTACGTGACGCTGGACCTCGCGGGCTACCGCACCGGCAGCCACAACGAGGTCCTCGACCGCGGCGACGGCCGCCGCGCCCTGCCCGTGGTGTCGTAACACCCTAGGTCGGCGGGCGCTCGACCGCGTCTTGTGCGAGTGGCGCGATCTCGGTCGGGGTCGCGGCGGCGTTCGCCGCCTTTGCTTCCCTCGCGGCCTTCTCGGCGGCCCTTTGCGCACGCAGCTTTCGCTCCTCGACGTCGCGCTTGTCCTTCGCGATCTGACGCGCCCGGAACGCGCGGGACTGCGCCGAGGCGCTGGCGTTGTTGATCTGCGCGCGTGTGGCGCGCAGATTAGCCCGCGCGGATCCGTCGGCCTTGCTCATCGCTGCAAGCCTACTCCGAGGGAGGAGGCAATGCGAAGCGCGCGGCCGGTGGGCCGATCAAGCCGCGGTGGCGCGGAGCGTGGCGCCGCCCATCTCGATGCGATCTTCGAGCTCGTCGGCGGCTTCGAGGAGCGCGAGACGCGTGGCCTCGTCGGGCTGCCAGAACTTGCGGTCGGAGGCCTCGACGAGGCGGTTCGCCATGCGCGAGGCGGCGGTCGGGTTGAGCTTCGCCAAGCGATCACGCATCTCGGGGTCGAGCAGGAAGGTCTCGGAGAGCTTCTGGTAGACCCAGGGCTGGACCTGACCGGTGGTCGCCGACCAGCCCATCGTGTTGGTGACGTGCACCTCGATCTGACGCACGCCCTCGTAGCCGTGCTCGAGCATGCCCTCGAACCACTTGGGGTTGAGCATGCGGGTATGCGTCTCGAGCGACACTTGCTCGGAGAGCGTCCGCACCGTGCCTTCGCCGCGCGTCTGATCACCGATGTAGACCGGCGTCTCCGTGGCGCTGCCCTTGGCCTTCTTCACGGCCTTGGTGATGCCACCGAGGGTGTCGAAGTAGTTGTCGACGGTGGTGACGCCGAGCTCGACCGACTCGAGGTTCTGGTACGTGAGGCACACGTCCTTGAGCACGCTCTGCAGCAGCGCCTGCTGCTTGTTCGGCTGCCCGCTGCGCCCGTACGCGAAGCCCTTGCGCGCCGTGTACGTATCGGCAAGCTCGTCTTCGCTGCCCCACTTGCCGTTCTCGATCAGGTTGTTGACGTTCGCGCCGTAGGCGCCGTCGGCGTTGCCGAAGACGCGGAGCGCCGCGGTCTCGAGGTCGCACCCGTGCTCCGCTTGGTAGGCCAGCGCGTGCTTGCGCACGAAGTTCCATTCGGGCGGCTCGTCGGCCGACGCGGCGAGGAACGCCGCCTCGGCGAGCAGCTTGATCTGGAGCGGCATCAGGTCGCGGAAGATGCCCGACAGCGTCATCACCACGTCCACGCGCGGTCGCCCGAGCTCCTCGAGGCTCACCAGCGTCGCGCCGGCGAGACGACCGTAGCTGTCGAAGCGCGCCCGCGCTCCCATCAGCGCCATGGCCTGCGCCATCTGCGCGCCTTCGCTCTTCAGGTTGTCGCTACCCCACAAGACGATGGCGATCGACTCGGGCATCGGGTTGCCGTCAGCGAGGTAACGAGCGAGGAGCTTCCACGCCTGGCGCGCGCCGTCGGCGACGGCGAACGCGCTCGGGATACGGAAGGGATCGAACCCGTGGAGGTTCCGGCCGGTGGGGAGAACGTCGGGCGTTCGGATCACGTCGCCGCCCGGCGCAGGCCGGATGTAGCGGCCATCGAGCGCGCGGAGAATGCCTCCGAGCTCGGTCTCTTGACGGAGCAGCGCGTCAGCGTCGACCAGCCGCTGCACCGCGGCGAGCTCCTCGGGCGTGGGCTTCTTCGTCCCTGTCGCCACGAGCGCCTTCTTCGCGTCGCGCGCCTCGACCAGCGCCTCGACGACCGAACGTGAAGCCTTCATCCCGTCGTGCGCTTCGGCCATCGCGGCGAGCATGTCGACGCGCTCTTCGGTCGACACGTCGCGTCCGACGACGTGCAGCCCGTGCGGAATCAGCGTCTCTTCGAGCTCGAGGAGCTTGTGACTGAGGTGGGTCACCTCGCGATCCCAGTCCGACTCGGGCCAGGTCGTCCCGGCGCGCACCAGCTCGACCTCGAGGCCCTGCGAGAGGATCAGCGGCACGAGATCCGTGCGCTCCTCCGCGTGCTGCGGCTCGAGCGCCTGAAAACGCTGGATCGACGACTTGAGGTCCGCGAGGCCCTTGTAGAGACCCGCCTGCGCGACCGGAGGCGTGAGGTAGCTGATGAGCGTGGCGCCCGAGCGTCGCTTGGCGATCGCGCCCTCGGAGGGGTTGTTGGAAGCGTAGAGATAGACGTTCGGCAGATCGCCGATCATGCGGTCCGGCCAGCACGCGCCCGACAGCCCCGACTGCTTGCCAGGCATGAACTCGAGCGCGCCGTGCGTGCCGAAGTGCAGGACTGCATTGGCCGCGAAATCCTCGCGAAGGTAGCGATAGAACGCCGAGAAGGCGTGGGTCGGCGCCCACCCCTTCTCGAAGAGCAGCCGCATCGGGTCGCCCTCGTAACCGAAGGCCGGCTGGACGCCGACGAGGACGTTGCCGAACTGCTTGCCGAGCACGAAGATCGAGCTGCCGTTGGCGAGCTGCTTGCCCGGCGCCGGTCCCCACTGCTGTTCAATGACGGGGAGCCAGCGCTCGCGCCGCACGTGATCGTCCACGCGGATCTGCGTGTGCACGTTGGTGTCGGTGCCGAAGCGCTCACGGTTGCCGTTGAGGACCGCGTCGCGCAGGGCGTCCACGTTCTCCGGAAGCTCGACGGTATAGCCCTCTTCCTTCATCGCCTGCAGGGTGTTGAAGAGGGATTCGAAGACCGCGAGGTACGCGGCGGTCCCGGTGTTGCCGGCGTTGGGCGGGAAGTTGAAGAGGACGACCGCGACCTTCCGTTCCTTCAGCTTCGTGCGGCGGAGCGCGACCAGCTTCGACACGCGCGCCGCGAGCATCTCGGTGCGCTCGGCGCACGTGAACATGTCCTCGGCGCTCTTGGCGGCCGTGAAGGTGCAGGCGCGCTCGCAGCCCTTGCAGCTCGTTCCAGCGGGGCCCGGGCGACCGCCGTAGACCATGGGCACCGTCGAGCCGTCGAGCTCGGGAATGGCGACCATGATGGTGCTCTCGACCGGCAAGAGCCCGCGCTCCGAGGCGCCCCACTGCTCGAGCGTCTGGAACTCGACGGGATGAGCGGCGATGTACGGGACGTCGAGCTTGGAGAGGATCTCCTCCGCCGCCTTGGCGTCGTTGTACGCAGGACCGCCGACCAGCGAGAACCCGGAGAGCGAGACCACCGCGTCCACCGCGGGGAGCCCGTCCTTCATGAAGAAGCGCTCGATCGCGGGACGGTTGTCGAGGCCGGAGGCGAACGCCGTGACCACCTCGAGGCCTTGCTTCTCGAGCGCCTCGATGACCGGGTCGTAGTGGCCGGAGTTGCCCGCCAGGAGGTACGACCGGAGGACGAGCACGCCGACCCGGCCCTTCACGTCCTTCTTCTCGACGACGACCGGCAGCGATGACGCTTCGGACGACATGCGGCCCGCCATCTTGGGGTGGTACACGCCGAGCTCGGGGTACTCGAACGGCGCCTCGGGCTTGACGGCCGCGCGCAGCTCCGAGCGCTTGCCCTTCGCGTAGCGGTTCACGAGGAAGCGAACCATGTTCGCGATGTTCTCCTCCGAACCGCCGAGCCAGTACTGCAAGCAGAGGAAGTACGCGCGGACGTCCTGCGCGACCCCGGGGACGAAGCGGAGGATCTGCGGGAGCCGCCGCAGCATCTTCATCTGGTCGGCGCCGGCGGCCTTGTCCTTCGTGTTGCCGCGCAGCTTCTTCAGGAAGGCGAGCGGACCCGTGGCGGGCTTCGACATGTCGAAGCCGCCCATCGTGGTGAGCTTCGTGACCTCGCCCGCCGACATGGCGCAGACGAGGGCGTCGCACGCATCTCGCTTCGCCCGCAACGCAGGGAGGAGAGGAAGAAAGTGGTCCTCCAGAAAGAGCATGGTGGCGACCACGAAGTCGGCCTGCTCGATGTCCGCGATGACCTTGTTCGTCCCCTCCTCGGAGCCAGCCCACTCCGATGCTGCGTGCATGGTGAGCGTCAGCCCAGGCAGCTCTTTCCTCAATGTTTCACGCGCCTTGGCAGTGGCGGTCGTGAGGTGGGTGTCCAGCGTGACGATGCAAACCCGGATCGGCGTCGCTGTGGTCATTGCGCCCGCCCTGAGCAAAAGAGCATGCTCGATTTTTAGGGCAGGACCCCGAATGTGTCAACCTGGATTGACACTTTAATGTGTCACTTCTGAAGTTGAGCGCGCGCGGGTTGATGCGGTCCTCGAGAGACGGATGAGCTACTACCGCCTCGTGGAGTGCGCGCTACATCGTGGCTCGGTCGGCGGGCTGGCGCTCGTGTCGCTTGGGTCGGTGCTCGCCGCGCTCGGCGCGCCTGCGTGCGGCAGCGACGCAGCGCCGCCCGCAGAGGCTCCGCCGGCGTGCCTCGGCCCGAGCTTCGTCGGTTCACCGCTGGGCGTCCGCTGCGGCGCGCTCGTCGACGTGCACGGGCGTCAGGTGCGCCTCTTGGGCATGAACGCGCGCGCGGCGGGCATCTTCGACGTGAGCTTCGATGACGGCCGCACCGCGCTCGAGCCCCTCCCTGCGTTCACGGTGGACGACGCGCGCCGCATGCGCGCGCTCGGCGTGAGCTCGCTCCGTCTTCCGATCCAGTGGAGCGGCGTCGAGCCCACCGAGAGCGGTGGCTTCGACGAGGCGTACCTCGATCGCGTCGCCCGCGCGGTCGACGATGCCCACGCCGCGGGCCTGCTCGTGCTCGTGGACTTCCACCAGGACGCCTACAGCAAGGAGATCGGCGAGGACGGCGCGCCGTACTGGGCGATCGTCCCTCCACCGCCGATGAAGCTCGGGGGGCCGCTCGTCGACCTCGACGAAAGGCGGCTGTCGAAGCCGGTGAACGACGCCTTCGATACGTTCTTCGGGACCTCACCGGACGGCGTCCGGCTGCGCGCGCGATTCGCGGCGATGGCGGTGCACGTCGTCACGCGCTTCGCCCGTCATCCGGGGGTGCTCGGCTTCGAGCTCTTCAACGAGCCGGTCACCACCGCCGAGCGTTTGCGTGCGTTCCACACGGAGCTCCTGGGTGCGGTCCGCGCCGCCGCGCCAGAGAAGCTCGTGCTCTTCGAACCACCTGCGATCCGCAACTTTCTCGACAGCGCGGACATCCCCGAGAGCGGACTCGGGCCGGGCACCGTGTATGCGCCGCACATCTACACCTCGGCGTTCGCGAGCGATGCGGCGCGGGCCGCGGTCACGAAGGACAACCTGCGTCGCTCCTACGAGGCGGCTCGTGACGAGGCCGCGGGGTGGGCCGCCCCGCTGGTGGTCACCGAGTATGGCTTTCCGCCCAGCGCCCCGAGCTTCGGATCGTACCTGCGCTGGCACGACGAGCTCGCCGAGGAGCTCGGCGCGAGCACGTGGTTCTGGCTGTGGAAGGAGCTCACCCAGGGCAGCTGGGGCCTCTACGACTTCGACGCCAGCGGCGCCGCGAAGGAGCGCGACGCGGTCGTCGGCGCGCTCTCTCGCGTCCGTCTCGAGGCGTGCGCGGGCCAGGTCGAGAGCATCGATCATCGCCCGGCGGAGGGCACGATGGTGGTCCGCTTCCTCGGCAGCGACACCTCGCGCGAGCACCTCGTGTCGTTCGGGTCACGCTGGACCGCGAAGCGCCTCCGCTGCGACGACCGCGACGCCGAGAGCACGCCCGGCGAGCCGCTCCGCGTGACATGCGGCGGCGCGGGACGGCACGTCCTCTCCATCGACTACCTGGCGCGCGCCCCCTGACGCTGGCCGACCAGCGCCCTTGGCTCTCTCCGTAGGGCGCGCGCCCGTCGCTCGGGTCGCTCAGAGGGACGAACCTTCATCACGCTCTTCATCAGTGTCTCTCCTTTTCGTCCGATTGCCGTGGACCGGGTGAATCCCCCGTCACACCGAACAACCTGACCCGTTCCTGGCGCTCGCGGCAGTGCTCGGCCCGCTATGGGACCCATAGGCCCGCGCCATCGCACCGGAGCCGCCCCCGCGAGCGCGATCCCGTCGAGGCGGCCCGCCGCGCGACGGCGAGCGCGACCACCAGGAGGAGCGGCCAGGCCGGCGGCGGGCGCCCCGACGCCGCCGCGCACCCCGAACCGCACCCACGTGTTGCCTGCGGCGACAGTGACGGCGACGGTGACGACGACGGCACGGCGCTCGGTGTCAGGCTGTCCGTGGGAGTCGCGGCAACGGACGGCGTGGCGGTCACCAACGCGTGGCTCTCAGGGCGACGCAAGACGGTGTCGGTCTGCTCCCAGCCGATCCACCGAAAGTGCATACGATCGCCTTCGCAGCGCAGGATCACCCGGCCGGGAGCCGCACAGTGTCCCTCGTCGTGCGCGTAGCGCTCGCGCGTGCGGATCTCGCCGCCGACGACGTTGCAGTCCTCGAGCGTCCCACCGCACGACGGACTCGTGTACTCGAGCGTGCCACACCGGCCGCCAGACGCGGAGTTGGTCAGCGTCAGATCGATCGTCCACTCGGTGGGAAAGCCGGTATTCCGGCCGCGCCCAACCCAACGACCCATGCAGGCGTGATCCTCGGGTACTGCCCCGGCGCGCGCGCTCCAAGCGGCGGATGTGATGGCCAGGAAAGGCGCCAGCAAGCCGACGAGGCGCCCCGCGCTCACGGATGCTGCTGGTGCCACGTGCGCGCGACCGCCTGGAGGAGCGGGATGCGCGCCAGCGGATTCGGGTGCGTCTTCAGGACGCCCAGCGGGTTCAGCAGGCTCAGCGGGCCGCCCTGGCCCGCGGCGCGTTCGAGGCGCGCGAAGAAGTCGAGCAGCGTGACGCCGCCGTTCTCGTTCCACTCGTAGCTCGGGCGACGCGCGCGGCCCGCGGCGAGCGAGTTGTACGCCCCCGACGAGTCCGACTGCGCCTCCGCCGCCTGGTTGAAGAGCGGCACCACCGTGAGGAGACGCCCGAGCTTCGACGGATCAGGACCCGCGCCGCCCTGCCCCTTCGCGCAGCCCGTGTGCCCCAGGTAGTGGTGCGCCAGCTCGTGGCCGAACGTGAACGCCAGCACCTCGTCGAAGATCTCGCGCGCGCGCGACCAGCGCCGCGCGTCCCCGCCGTAGTTCGCCGGGATGATGCCCGCCGGCAGACCCGCGCGCGCCTTGTCGCTCGTCACCACGCCCGGCAGGACCGCCGCGCAGTACTGGTCGTAGGTGCGCGTACCGAACAGCTCGTCGGTGGACTTGGTCTGCGCGATGGCGTCGACCGCCTCGAGGATGCCCGCCGTCGCCGCGAGGAACGGCGCGCCCTGCTCGTCACACCCGGCGTACGCGTTGATCTCGCCCGTGGGATCGAACACCAGCGGGATTCCGCGCACCATCGCCTGGTTCGACTGCGGGAGCGCGTTGAGCAGCTCGGCCAGGATCGAGCGCAGCTCGTTCTGCCACGCCACCGCGCCGACGAGCGGCGCGAGCAGCGGACGCTGCGCTTGCGGGTACGGCTGCTGCGGGTACGGCTGCTGCGGGTACGGTCCCTGCTGACCCGGGCCGTAGTACGGCGGCGGCTGCGGGGGCGGCGGCGAGGTCGACGCCTGACACGCCACGAGAGAAGGAAGGACGAACGCGCCCGCGAGGAGCGCAAAGGAGCGGAGCTTTCCCACGACGGAAAGCTACCAGAGGATCGGCCGCGCCGCCCTCAGGTATGGACGTCGCCCGAGAGGGCGGCGGTCGCCGTGGCCCCCGCGCGCAACGCGCGCAAGGCGCCGAGCAGCGTCCGCGCGTCCTGGTAGCGGTCCTCCGGCCGCTTCGCGAGCGCGCGCTCGACGATCACACGCCACGCCTCGGGCACGTCGATGGGGCCGGAGAGGGCCGCCGGCGCGGCGCTCGGCATCCGGCGCGATGCCGGATGCACGCCAGAGTCCGGCCTGGCCAGGCGCATGCGCGCGTCGTCCTCGGGATCGAGCGGCAGCCGCAGCCCGATGCTGCTCGGCGGTCGCGTGCCGGGCATCCACATGTCGCTCGGCGTCGGCGGCGGCGGCTCACCGACGAGGCACTCGTAGATCACCGCGCCGATGGCGTAGACGTCGCTGCGCGCATCGACCTCGCCGCCGCTCTCCTGCTCGGGCGACATGTACCCGGGCGTGCCGAGCGGCGCCCCCATGTTGGTGATCCGCATCTCCTCCCACTCCACGCGCGCGATCCCGAAATCGAGGATCTTCGCGCGCTCGAGGCCCGCCTCGTCGTGCGTGAGGTAGATGTTCGCCGGCTTGAGGTCGCGGTGCACCACGCCCGCGGCGTGGATGGCGACCACCGCCTCCGCGACATGCACCGCGATCGGCAAGAGCTCCTCGGACGCGAGCCGCCCCTTGTACTTGAGGCGCGTCGCCAGCGGCTCTCCCTCGAGCAGCTCCATGACGAGGTACGACGTGCCGTCCGGCAGGTGTCCGTGATCGATCACCTCGACCACGTTCGGGTGCCACGACAGGCCGAGCGCCTCGGCCTCGCGCCGCAGACGGTCGGAGGCGACCGCATCGTGCGCGGTCGCGGCGCGCAGCAGCTTGATCGCGACCGGCAAGCCGTCGGTCAGGCGCGTCGCCTGGTAGATGACGCCGCTCGCGCCCGAGCCCATGCGCGGGCCGATCCGGTACTGGCCGGCGACCACGTTGCCCTCGAGATCGCCGGCGCCCGAGCGGCTCTCCGTCTCGCGGATGGCGAGGCTGCGCTCGAGCGCGTGTACACGCATCGCCTGCGCCGCAGTCTCGATCTTGCGCGAGCGATCGCGCGTCCATGCGAGGCCCAACCCGCCCAGCGCGAGCGGCGCGGCGAGCGCGATGAGGGCGCCGGTCATCGAGGGGGCCGCGGCCAGCGAGCCGGCGCCGATCGCCACGCCCACCCCCGCGCCGATGCCGACGCCGCGCGTGCTGGTGGCCAGGGCCCAGCGCACCTCGAACTCCTGCGCGTCGTCGGTGGTGGCGAGCGCGGTCACCGTACCCTCGGCGTAGCCGAAGAGCATCGGCACCACCGCGAGCTCCAGGACGCGCGCTTTCGCGAGCAGGCCGTCCTTCTCGAGCGCCGGGTCGTGACCGATGCGCACCTTGCCCCGCCAGTGACCGGGCCCGGACTCCTCGGTCTCCCAGCGCGTGGTGCGGCCGTGCTCGCTGTCCGACGCGTCGATGCGCGCGAACGCCTCCTGGGGAGCGCGCGTCCCGCGGAGCAGACGCGCCCACGTCCCGAGGTTCTGCGAGGCGATGAGGTAGGGCCCGACGTCGCCGAGCGAGCCGGGCACCGTCTCCTCGAACGCCTGCAGCGCGGTGTGCAACGCGCCGAGGGGCAGGAGCCGCGTCTCGTCCTCGAGATCGGCGCGGCCCAGACGGAGCTTGGCGAGCCAGGCGTCGGCGGCCGTCGCACCCTTCTTGGCCTCGAGACAGAGGAGCAGCGCCTTGATCTTGGACGCGCTGGTCTGTCCCGTGGGAAACGTCTGCCGGACCTTCAAGCTCTCTCCAGGGTACGCCGCGCCCGTCCGCGCGAACAGGGCCGACCGTGAGCGCACGATGTGGGCAGGCGCGCTAGCATCGCGGCGTCATGAGCGACGAGCATGTCCCCAGCGCGATCGTGCAAGAGGCGGACTCCGCAGAGCGGGTCGTGGTCCTCAAGATCCGCGTGCCGGGGCGCACCGCCTTCGTGATCGTGGGCGCGACGCGCCAGGGCGGCGGCGCGGGCCTCTTGCCCCAGGGCGCCCGCCAGGAGCAGTGGGGGGGCCGGCTCCCTCCCGGGTCGGCGCGGCAGCGCGGGCGCGAGGACGCGCTCGAGAAGGCGCGCCTCGTCGCCATCACGGCGCAGGAGGTGCTGTTCGAGCCCTGGAGCGCGCGGCGCGAGAATCCGGCGAACGCCGAGGCCTTCGCAGCAGCGGGGCCGGCGTGGCCCGTGCTCGTTCGGTCGCTGCGGGTGCAGGGCGGACGCGTCGTCGTGACCGACGTGACTCCCGGCAGCTTCACTCCGTTCATCGAGGCGTTCGACGCAGAGCAGGCCGCGCTCGAGGCGCGCGGCCTCGCGATCGTCCATGCGCTCGCGGATGACGCCATCGAGCTCCATCGGGGAGAGCTGGTGCGGGCGCTCGAGAAGGCGCGCGGGCGCATCGACCGGCGGCGCGGCGCGATCCGGGAGGATCTGGCCAAGATCGCGCACGCCGATCGCATCGCCGCCCAGGCGCAGTGGCTCGTCGCCGAGGCCACGCGCGCGCCGCGCGGCGCGACGAAGCTCGTGGTCACGGACTGGTCGTCGGGCGAAGCCGTGCCGATGGAGATCCCGCTCGACCCCGCGAAGAGCGCGCGTGACCAGGTCGACGCGATGTTCAAGCGCGCGAAGCGGCTCAAGCTCGGCGGCAGGATCGCGGCGGAGCGGCTCGCGCAGGCCGATGGCCATGCGCTGGCGGTGGAGATCGCGATCGAGGGCGTGCGCGCGGCAACGGCCGTGATCGCGATGGAGGAGGCCGCGCGCGAGGCCAAGCGCGCCGCCCCGCGCGACGTGAGTCTCCCCGGCGCCGCCAAGAGCCAGGGCGCGACCAAGAGCCCGAGCACGAAGACGAGCGCAGGCGCGCCGGGGCGGCGGATCGCCTTCCGCACGTTCAACGCCCGCAGCGGCAAGAAGGTCCTGGTCGGCAAGGGCGCGGCCGACAACGACACGCTCACGCTCAAGATCGCCAAGCCCAACGATCTCTGGCTTCACGCCAAGGACCGCACCGGGGCGCACGTGATCGTCCCCCTCGAGAAGGGCCAGACCTGCCCCGCCGACGATCTCGTGGACGCTGCCCACCTCGCCGCGCACTTCTCGGAGGCGCGCGAGGAGAAGGCGGTAGACGTCCAGTACACCCCCAAGCGCTACCTGCGAAAGCCGAAGGGCTCGGCCCCCGGGGCGGTCGTCGTCGACCGCGAAAAGGTGCTCGCGCTGCGCTTCGACGCCGCGCTCCTCCGGCAGCTGCTGGAACGCGAAGAGATCTGACGTGGTTCGACTGAGAACGGACCACCGCGCAGCGCGCGGCCCAGGTGTGATAAGCCTCTCGCGTCATGCGTCTCGCAGAGACCATCGCGGGGTGGCTGGGGCGCGTCGAGGTCGTGCTCGCCGGCGTCGAGGGGTACCTCCGCGAAGGCGAGGAGGCGCTCGCCAAGGGCGACCCGATGCGCGCACGCATCGCGGCGAAGGCCATGCTCCTGCGGGTGCCTCATTCACCGCTCGGGCTCGCGCTCCTCGCGGATGCCTGCGAGGCGGCGCGGCTCGATGCCGAGCTCGCGCTCACGCTCGAGGAGCTCGCGGCACGCGTGGCCTCGCGCGGCGAGATCTGGGTACGCCTGGGGCGCGCTCGCGAGCGAGTGGGCTCACCGCCGGAGGAGACGCGCGACGCGTTCTTGCGTGCGCTCGCGGTCGCCGAGCCGGGGAGCGAGGCGCGTCGCGAGGCGCTCCTGTGGCTCGCCGACCTCGATCTCTCGCTCGGCGACGGCGCGCGCGCTGAGCTCTGGCTCGAACGGCTCGCCGATCGCAAGCACAAGGACGTCGCGCTGCGGCGCGCCGAGGCGCGCCTCCTCCAGAACGACGTCGAGGGCGCGCGCGAGGCGCTCGAGGGCCTCGAGGCCGACCCCACCGACGGACGCGCGGCGCTCCTCCGGGGACGCGCGCTCGCCATCGCCAACGACCCTGCCGCGTTCCCGCTGCTCCTCCGCGCGATGGTCCTCGAGATCGCCGGCGCGAGCGAGGCGCTCGCCTCGGCGCTCGCGTGGATCCCCGTAGGCGACGAGACGCGCGTGAAGATCCACACCGTCGTCGACGGCCGTGGCGAGCGCGATCTCGCGCGCTGGAAGGCGGCGTTCGCGCGCGCCGAGGGCCGCCGTGACGAGGCGCGCGCAGCGCTCGTCGCCGCCGTGCGCGCGGGCGATGGTTCGGCAGCGCGCCCGCTGCTCGACAGCGCGCTCGAGGATCAGGATCACGCCTCGCTGCAGGTCGCCATCACCGCGCTCAGCACCGGCCCGAACGCCGCGAAGACCGCGAACGACCCGGTGGTGCGCGACGCCCGCCGCCTCCCTTCGCCGTCCCGCCTCAAGGATCCCGGCGAGGCGTCGGCGATCCTCGACGAGCTCACCGCCGTGGAGACGACGCGTGCCCGCGCCTGGGCCGACAGCGCGCGGTCCGCGGCGCTCACCGGATGGATCCCGCAGAGCGGCGCGCCCGGCGACTGGACATCGATCCTCACGCGGCTCGATCGCCATGCGCGTGCGCTGCACGCCCTCGAGTGCACGGCGAAGGTCGGGGAGCTCGCGGTGGAGCGCTCACGGCCGGTGCGCGTGGCGATCGTGGGCGAGTTCAACGCTGGCAAGAGCACGTTCATCAACGCGGTGATGGGCGCCGACGTCGCGCCGACCGGCGTTCTCCCCACCACCGCCACGCTCCACCACCTCCGCTACGCTCCCGATCCGTTCGCGCGCATCCAGTTCTACGACGGCGACGTGAAGGAGCGCATCGTCCCCTCCACCGAGCTGCGCGAGGCGCTGAAGACGGTCGCGACCAGCAACGTGAAGCGCGTCGAGATCCTGATGCCCATCGCCTCGCTCACGCGCGTCGAGATCCTCGATACGCCGGGCTTCAACGCGCCCGATCAGCGCCACACCGACGCCGCGCGCTCGGCGTTCGAGGAGGCTGACGCCGCGATCTGGCTGCTCGACGCGAACCAGCCGCTGAAGCAGAGCGAGCGCCGCATCCTCGAAGAAGCGAAGGCGGCGAAGCTGCCCGTGCAGATCCTGGTGAACAAGGCCGATCGCCTGAAGCCCGAGGAGCTCGCGACGGTGATGGCGAACGTCGGCGAGTCGCTGCGCGAGACGGGCCTCACCTCGTGGGCCCAGCCCATCGCCCTCTCGGCGCGCCTCGCCTTGCAGGGCAAGCTCGGCGACGTCGAGGCGCTCGACCGGAGCAACTGGGAGGCGGTGCAACGCCTGCTCGACGAGGAGCTCATCGGCCGCAGCGACGAGCTGAAGGAGCGGGGGCTCCGCCGCCGCGGCAACCGCGTGGTGAGCGAGCTGCTCGATCGCGCGCGCGAGGCCGCGGCCGCCGAGCGCAGCAAGATCGACGCGGCCCGCACGCGCGCGCAGGATCTCGCCCTCCGCGCCGCGAAGCTCGAGCGCGAGGCGGACGACGCCGCGCAGGTCGTGGCCGGCGCGCTGCTCGGCGCGGCCGCGGACTGGAAGCACGATCTCGACGTGGTGGTCACGGGCCGCGACGCCGCGCAAGCCGAGGCCGATCCGGTGCTCATGCGCTACCGCATCGATCGCGCGGTGACGCGCCTGGCGCAGCCGCTGGCGCGCGTCCTGGCTTCGGTGGCGGGCGGCGCGGACACGCCAGGCTGCACCGAGGACGACCTCGGCCCGCTCTGCCGCGCGGTGGTGCGCACGTTCGCGGCGTCGGGCGGCCGATCGACGGCGCTGGTCCCGCTCACGCGCAGCGCCATCGCCTCGGTGGTGGAGCACCTCCTCGAGCTCGCCGCCGCTCCCCCCGATCGCGGCCGCGCCGAGGGCCGCGTCGCGGAGCTGGAAGCGCTCAGCCTCGCGCTCGCGTAGCGCCCGTCTTCCGCGAGCTCGTTCCGCGGCCGCCGGTGACCGACATAACCGTGCTTGCGCGGCGAGGCCACATCAGGCAACCCTGTGCTCATGAAGCGCCTCGCCTTCGCAGCCCTCGTCGTGCTGCTCGGCACCTCGCTGCTCCCCGGCGAGGCCGAGGCCGATCCGCTGCTCGACGTCGGCAAGGGGGACGTGAGCGTCCAGGCCGACAAGCTCGAGGTCGACGTGGCCACCGGCTCTGCGGTCCTCACCGGTCAGGTCGTCCTTTCCAAGGGCGACATGGCGGTGCGCTGCCCGCGCGTCGATCTCAAGTTCGACACCTCGCCTCATCTCAACTGGGCCAAAGGTTCGGGCGGCGTCGTGGCCGACGTGCGCGGCGTCCACGGCGAGGCGCCCGAGGTCGAGCTCGATCTCAAGAAGCAGGTCCTCGAGCTGCGCGGCGGCGTGAAGCTCTCGCGCGGGCAGGGCTGGATCCAGGCCGACAAGGCCACCATCGAGCTCACGACGGGCAAGGTCACCGCGACGCAGGTGAAGGGCTCGATCCCCGTCCCCAAGCCGTGAGCGACGACGCGCCCGCCGCCATCGAGTCGCGCGGCATCCGCGTCGCACGCGGCGACAAGATGATCCTGCGCGGCGTCTCGATGCGCGCCGCGCCGGGCGAGGTCCTCGGCGTGCTCGGCCCCTCGGGCGCGGGCAAGTCGACCCTGTTCCGCGCGCTGGTCGGCGAGATCCCGATCGAGGACGGCAAGGTCTTCCTCCGCGGCACCGAGGTGACCCGCGAGCCGCTGTGGGAGCGCGCGCGGGGCGGCGTCGCGTACGTGCCGCAGACGCCGAGCGTGCTCTGGGATCTCTCGGTGCGCGAGAACCTGCGGGTCTACCACCGCGTCGTGCACGGCGGCGGCTGGCCGAGCCGCAAGCGCGCCGGCGAGGACGCAGCGATCGCTCAGCTCGCGGAGAAGGTCGCGCTCTCCGACCGCATGGAGGTCCGCGCAGGTGAGCTCTCGGGCGGCGAGCGCCGTCGCCTCGAGCTCGCGCGCGCGCTCACGCGTCCGCCGAAGGTCCTCGTTTGTGACGAGCCGTTCGCGGGCGTCGACCCCCAGCAAGCGAGCCGCCTCGGGGACATGCTCCGCGACCTCGCGCGCGAGGAGCAGGTCGCGGTGCTGCTCTCCGATCACCACGTCGCCGAGGCGCTGCGGGTCTGCACGCGCGCGCTGCTCCTGCTCGACGGCCAGGTCGCGATGGAGGGCACGCCCGAGGAGTTCGAAGAGCATCCGCTCGTCGTGGGGCGCTACCTCGGCAACTGGGGACGTAGCCTTCCTCCGCCGTCGCTGTAGGATTCGCGCTGACTTCTGCGGGGCAAAAGGCTTCGTGGCCCGATTTTCGCTTCCGCGCTCGGCGTCGGCGTGTAACCTTTGTTTGCAGGATTTTTGCCGATGGAAATCAAACAGCAGCTCAAGCTCAGCCAACAGCTCGTCATGACCCCGCAGCTCCAGCAGGCCATTCGGCTGCTGCAGCTCTCCCGGCTCGAGCTCATCGAGGAAATCCGCAAGGAATGCGACGCCAACCCCGTGCTGGCGGACGAGGAGTTCGAGCCTCGGCCCCGCGCCACCGGGGACAACGCGGTGGACGTCGCGCATCAGTCGAACGAGCAGGGTGAGCTCCGGATCGACCGCCTCGAGGACCGCAAGCGCCTGGAATCAGGCGAGGCCCAGAAGACCGACGCGAAGCAGGTCGGCGAGATCGACTGGGAGCAGTTCCTCGAGAACCGCACGCTCCAGCAGGCTCTCCCCACGAGCCGCGGCGGCTTCGAGGAGCTGCCGCCGATCGAGCAGAACCTCACGAAGCACGAGTCGCTGGTCGACCACCTTCGCTGGCAGCTCGGCCTCTCCGACTTCACCGACTCCGAGAAGCGCTTTGCCGAGCTCGTCCTCGGCAACCTCGACGACCAAGGCTTCCTCGACCTCAAGGGCGTCGAGCGCCCCGACGGTACGCGCACCCCCGACATCACCATCGAGGAGCTCGCCGAGGAGTCCGGGGTCAACCCCGAGGACGCCCCCGAGATCCTCCGCATCATGCAGGAGTGGGATCCGGTCGGCGTCTGCTCCCGCGATCTCCGTGAGTGCCTGCTCGTTCAGGCTGAGGTGTTCGGGTCCGAGGACCTCGACATCACCATCATCGACAAGCACCTCCACAACCTCGAGAAGCACAACTACCAGGCCATCGCGCGCGACCTGAAGGTGCCGGTCGAGGAGGTCTACGAGTCGGTCAAGGAGATCCAGAAGCTCGAGAGTCGCCCCGCGCGGAACTTCAGCGAGACCGACGAGAAGCAGATCGCCATCACCCCCGACGTCTACGTCGTGCGTGACGAAGAAAAGTGGACCGTCACCGACAACGATCGCGGCGTGCAGCGCCTCTACATCAACGAGACGCTCACGAAGCAGCTCCTCAAGGATCCGAACGCGAAGGAGTTCATCGGCGAGAAGCTGCGCAACGCGCAGTGGCTCATTCGCGCGATCGAGCAGCGCCGGAAGACGATCATCCGCGTCACCGAGTGCATCGTCGACAAGCAGAAGGAGTTCTTCACCAAGGGCGTGCAGTTCCTGAAGCCGATGATCCTCCGGGACGTAGCCGAGGCGGTCGGCATGCACGAGTCGACGATCTCGCGCGTCACGACCAACAAGTACGTACACACGCCGCAGGGTTTGTTCGAGCTCAAGTACTTCTTCAACTCCTCGATCCGCCGCGTGTCCGAGGAGGACATCGCCTCCGAGAGCGTGAAGCAGGCGATCAAGAAGATCATCGACGGCGAGGACAAGCAGAACCCGCTCAGCGACCAGGCGATCGTCGAGATCCTCGCGAAGAACGACGGCATCCAGATCGCGCGCCGCACGGTCGCGAAGTACCGAGAGATGCTCGGCATCCTCGCCTCGAGCAAGCGCAAGAAGCTGTTCTAGGGGCAGCCGGGGGCTCGTCGTTGCTGCACAGCCTTCACGCGCAGGACTACATCCAGCTCCCGCCGCTCGGCGAAGCCGGCACGCTCACGCTGATCGACGAGCTCGAAGCCGCGGCGAACACGAGTGACTGGCTGCCCGAGGGCGTCTCGGCGGCGCTCGGGCTGCTCGTGGTGGCGTCCGTCGATCTTCAGAAGGCCATCGGCCTCCGCGAGCGCGCGGGCTCGGCCGCCGATCCTCGGGCGCGCGCCGCCGACCGCGCGCTCGACGACGCCTGGGGCTGCTTCCAGAGCTGGCTGCTCGGCTGGACGCGACTGCCCGAGACCGCGCACCCGCGGATCCCCGACGCCCGTGCGATCTACGCGGCGCTCTTCCCGAAGGGCCTCCAGTTCCTCACGCTGGAGTTCAAGGACGAGTGGAACGAGTCGCAGCAGCGGCTCGACCACCTGAGGGAAGCGAAGCTCGACGAGATCGTGGAGCAGCTGGGCGGCGGCCCTTTCCTGGCGACGCTCGCGCACTGCCATCGCGTCTACGGGGAGGCGCTCCAGATCACGGTTCCGCAGAACGCGAGCACCGTCGAGCCCGACGCGCTGGTGCGGCGCGGCCTGGACTCGGCGCACATGGCGCTGCGCGACTACGTCGCGCAGGTCGCGGCCACGGTGCGGCGCACCCACAACGAATCGATCGAGATGGCCGCGGTGCTGCTCCTGCCCCTCTCCGTTCGCGCGGGCAGCCCCGACCTCTACGAGACGGTCGACGAGACCGAAGTCCACCGGAGGTAGCAGGCGCCCCCGGCGAGGGTGCAAGGCGCCTTGACTACCACGCGGGGGCGTCTACCAGGCCCGCCAGGCCCGCACCACCGTGACCAGCACCGCCCGAAAACGTCCACGGTACCGTTCCCGATGGCGGGGCGACCCTGCCCGGCGCTACTCTCCGAAGGCCACGAACCGCGGACAAACCTCGTCGTGAACGCGGCGAGGACGGAGGCCGAACGCATGAACATCGCCATCACCTTCCGACAGATGGACGCCACGGACTCGGTGAAAGGGTACGCGACCGAAAAAATCGCGAAGCTTCAGAAGTTTCTCCGAAGCCCGCTGCATGGAAGCGTGACGTTGAGTTGCGAGAAGAGGCTCCACATGGCGGAGGTCGACGTCCACGCGGGCGCCGATCACTTCCACGCGCACGAGCAATCCGAGGACATGTACGCGTCGATCGACAAGGTGATCGACAAGCTCGAACGGCAGATCCGCGAAGTCCACAGCACCCAGAAGAAGAAGGGTGCAGAGCGCGCGTCGGATCGACTACTGCCTGACGAGCCCGAGAAGGACTGACGAGCGTCACGTCGACAGCAGACTGTGAGCCTTCCCTGAGCATCCCCCAAATGCGTCTCACGGACCTACTCTCGCCGGAGCGCGTCGGCATCAAGCACGCGAACGGCAAGCCCTTCGACAAGGACAAAGCCATTGCGTTGCTGGCGTCGATGTTCGGCGAGCGCGACGGCGTCACTCCGGAGGAGATCGAACGCGTTCTCCTCGAACGAGAAGCACTTCAATCGACGGGTATCGGCGAGGGGGTCGCCATCCCGCATGGAGCACTTCCGCAACTTCACGAGCAGGTAGCAGCTCTGCTCATCGTTCCCGATGGCGTCGAGTTCCAGGCGATCGACGACGCGAAGGTGTCGATCTTGTTCGGCGTCATCGGGCCCAAGCGAGCGACGGGCGAGCATTTGAAGACGCTCGCTCGCGTCTCGCGCCTTCTGCGTAGCAAGGAGTTCCGGGCGCGCCTGGTGGGCGCTCCAACCGCTGTGAGTGTCTTCGACCTCATCAGCGGCGAGGAAACGGAGAAAAAGGGGGGGCCGTGAAGGTGGTGGCGGCGTGAGCGCGGGGGAATCGATCCCGCCGCCGATGGCCGAGACCGCGGTGAGCGAGCTCATTGCCGACCCGCGTCTCAGCGTCGAGCTCACGAGGCTCAGCGGAGACGCGGGGCTCGGCCGACCCATTCGTCATCCACGGGTGCAGAAGAGTGGTCTCGCGCTCGCCGGACACT
>JAYTBL010000690.1:0-3415 GCA_043736975.1 Polyangiaceae bacterium | reverse complement strand
CGTCGATGTCCACCGCGTCCTCGGCGTGCTCCATGATGAACTGGAAGCGCTCGGCGGGATCCTTGCCCATCAGCTGGTTGATGACCTTGTCGGTCTGGAGGGCATCGGAGATCTCCACGCGCAGCAGGCGCCGTGTCCGCGGCGAGAGCGTGGTCTCCCAGAGCACCTTGGGCATCATCTCGCCGAGGCCCTTGAAGCGCGTGATGTCGACCTTGCTCTCGTCCTTGCCCGCCTTCTCGAGGATGCGCGCCTTGTCCTCCTCGTCCACCGCCCAGAACGTCTCCTTGGCGATGTCGATGCGATAGAGCGGCGGGACGCCGACGAACACCTTGCCGGCCTTGATGAGCTCGTGGAGGTGGCGATAGAAAAACGTGAGCAGCAGCGTCGTGATGTGGTGCCCGTCGGAGTCGGCGTCGGCGAGCAGGATGATCCGCGCGTAGCGCAGGCGCGCGATGTCGAAGTCCCTGCCGATGCCGCAGCCGAGCGCGACGACGAGATCGGCGAGCTCCTTGTTCTCCAGCACCTTGGCGAGAATCACCGACTCGGTGTTGAGCACCTTGCCGCGTAGCGGCAGCACCGCCTGCAGCTCGCGATCGCGCCCTTGCTTGGCGGAACCTCCGGCGGAGTCGCCTTCGACGATGAAGAGCTCGGTCTTCTCGCGCAGGTTGCTGGAGCAGTCGCTCAGCTTGCCGGGCAGCGTGAGCCGGCCGCTGGTGGCCGATTTGCGCGAGACCGCGGCCGAGGCGGCGCGGGAGGCCTCGCGGGCGCGGGCGGCGAGCACGATGCGCGCGATGATCTGCTCGGCGACGGTGCGGTTCGAGTTCAGCCACTGCTCGAGCGCCGGACGCACGGCCTGGTCGACGTACGCCTGCACCTCGGGGTTGTTGAGGCGATCCTTCGTCTGACCCTGGAACTGCGGCTCGGCGATGTAGATGCTGAGCACCGAGACGAAGCCCTCGCGGATGTCCTCTGCGGAGAGGGTCACGCCGCGCGGCGCGAGCTCGTGGGTCTCGATGAAGTTGCGGACCGCCTTGCCCACCGCACTGCGGAGTCCGATCTCGTGGGTGCCGCCGGAGCTGGTGGGGATGCCGTTGACGTAGCTGCGGACGTGCTCGTCGGTCGACTCCGTCCATTGGAACGCGACCTCGACGGTCGCGCCGTTGACCTTGGTGAGCGTGAACGGCGACTCGTGGATCGCCTTGTGCGCGCGCTCGCCGATGATCTTCTTGAGGTAGTCGACGATCCCCTGCTCGGCCTTGAAGGTCTCGTCGGTCTTGCGCGCCTCGTCGATGAAGCGGACCTTCACCCCGCGGTGCAGGAAGCTCGCGACCTCGAGGCGCTCGCGGATGATCGCGGGATCGAACTCGGTGCGCGGAAAGATCGTGGGATCGGGCTGGAAGAAGACGGTGGTGCCGCTGCCGCGCGCCGCGCCGATTTTCTTGAGCGGGCCGGTGGCGACGCCGCGCTTGAAGTCCATCTGGTACTCGGCGCCGCCGCGCTTCACCTTCACCGTGAGCTTGGTGCTCAGCGCGTTGACCACCGAGGCGCCGACGCCGTGCAGGCCGCCCGACGTCTTGTAGTTGTCGCCTTCGAATTTTCCGCCGGCGTGGAGCGTGGTGTAGACGATCTCGAGCGCCGTCTTCTTGTGCTTGGGGTGCTTGTCGATCGGGATGCCGCGCCCGTCGTCGTTCACGGTGACGCTCGAGCCGTCCTTGTGGAGCGTGACGGTGATCTCCTTGGCGTGGCCGTTCATCGCCTCGTCGACCGAGTTGTCGACGATCTCCCAGACGAGATGGTGCAGCCCGGCGCTGCTGACGCCGCCGATGTACATACCGGGCCGCTTGCGCACTGGCTCCAGGCCCTCGAGGACCTGGATGTTCTTCGCGGTATAGCTCTCGGCGGTGGGCATGGCGGTGCTTCCTCAGGATCCGTTCGTGAGCGGGGCCGGCGCGGGCGGCGCCTCGTGCACCACCTCGGTGAAGAGGCCGCGCGAGATGACCTCGTGGCCCTTGCCGCCGCGGCCAGTCTTCTTGTAGCGCGCGGTGTTGATGCGCTGCTCGCCGCCCAGGCTGGTCTTCACCACGATGGTCTCGCGGTCGGTGCGGGCGGCGAGGATGGCGAGGAGCGCGTCGTCCTCGGCGAGCTTCATCAGGAGCACGCCCTTGCCGGCGGCGGCGAGGAACTTGACCTCGTTCACCGCGCACAGCAGCGCGCGGCGCTTCCTGGAGACCGAGATCACGGTCTCGTCGCCCTGGACGACCTGCACGCCAACGATGGTCGCGCCCTCGCCGACGCGCGCGTAGCGGCGGCCGCTGCGCGTGCTCGGCTCGAGGAGCGCCTCGAGGCCGAAGGTGAGGCCGTTGCCGTCCGAGCTCGCGGCCAGCGCGTAGGTCTCCGGGTAGTGCTCCTCGTCGCCCGCGAGGCTGCCGGTGACGCGCGGATCGAGCGACGCCATCGCCACGATCGACTCGCCGTCCTTCATCTTGAAGAGCTTCTGGATCGGCTCGCCGTACCCGGTGGTGGCGGGGATCGAGGTGATGCGGCTGGTGTACGCCGTGCCGTAGTTCGAGAAGAACACGACGCTCGCCTTCGTCGATCCCGCGATGATGGCGAGCACCTGATCCCCCTCGCGGAGGCGCGTGGCCGCGGGATCCTTGATCTCGCGCTGGCGCTTGATCCAGCCGTCGCGCGTGATGAGCACGTGGTTGTCCTCGGCGACGATCAGCTCCTCCTCCGAGAACGTCCGCTCCTCGCCGATGCTCTCGATGATGGTGCGGCGCTTGCCGGCGGGACCGAAGCCCCCGGACAGCGTGACGATCTCCTCGCGCACGATCGTCCAGATGCCCTTGGAGCCCTGCTCGGCGAGCAGCTTCTTGATCGCGCCGGCGCGCTTCTTCTTCGCGTCGAGCTCCTCTTGGATGACCAGGATCTCGAGGCGCGCGAGGCGATAGAGGCGCAGCTCGAGGATGGCGTCGGTCTGCTCGGCGTCGAGCTTGAACCTCGCCATCATCTTCTTCGCGGCGTCCGCCTTGCCCTCGGAGGCGCGGATCAACTTCAGGATCTGATCGAGCGCATCGAAGACGAGCGCGAAGCCATCGAGAATGTGCATCCGGCGCGCCAGCTCGGCGAGCTCGTGCTGGAGGCGCTTGGTGACGACGTCGAGGCGGAAGTGGAGGAAGTGCCAGAGCATCGCCCGGAGATCGAGGCGCTCGGGGCGGCCGACGTCCGGGTTCTCGGTGGGCACGAGGCAGGTGAGGTTCACCGCGAACGTGTTCTGGAGCGGCGTGTTCTTGAAGAGGTAGGCGAGCACCTTCTGCTCGTCGGCCTCCTTCTTGAGCTCGAGCTCGATCCGCACGTCGTCGGTCGACACGTCCTTCACGTCGAGGAGGAGCGGCATCTTGCGCGCGAGGACGAC
>JAYTBL010000689.1:0-3416 GCA_043736975.1 Polyangiaceae bacterium | reverse complement strand
GCGGGTACCCCAACAACACGCGGCTCATCGGCAACCCCGAGTTCTACTCGGAGAGCCCGCTGCTCGTCGGGCACTCGACCACCTACTTCCTGATGGGCGCGTTCACCGACTATGCCTCGTTCGGTCCGATGGTGAACATCGCGACCTTCGAGAGTGAGAAGTGGAAGTCGACGGGCTTCGCGGTCGGCTTCCGCGCCGAGATCTTCCCGCTCATCAAGCTGGTCCCCACGTTGGCCGACACCTCGATCTACGGTCAGGCGGGCGTCGGCTCGACCGAGCTTCGCGCCAAGGGGCCGTTCCCTACCGCCGACGGGACCCAGTCGTTCGCCGGCCTCGGCCTGCACCACGAATTCCGCCTCTTTCGCCTCCTCGGCGGCCACTTCTCGGGCGGCCCGTACGTCGAGTACAACGCGATCTTCGCGCCGAGCGCCGAGCGTCACTGGGCGAGCGTCGGCCTGCGTGTGGCCTGGTACGGCGGAACCGTGGGCCTCGATTCCCGAAGGTGATACGGTCGGTCGCGTGAGCGTAGCGGACCCGTTCGGGCTCGTCGGTCAGGTCCTCGACGGCCAGTTTCGCGTCGACAAGCTGGTCGGCGAAGGTGGCTTTAGCGCGGTCTACCGCGGGCACCATCAGGGGCTCAACGAGCCCATTGCGATCAAATCGCTGAAGCTGCCATCCTCACTCGGGACGGCGCTCGTCGACACGTTCGTCGCGCGCTTCCGTGACGAGAGCCGCATCCTCTACCGCCTCTCGCAGGGCAATCTCCACATCGTCCGCAGCATCGCAGCCGGCACCACCCAGGCGCCGCTCACCGGCGCGCTCGTCCCCTACATGGTCCTCGAGTGGCTCGAGGGGCGCTCGGTGCAGAACGATTTCACCGTCCGCCGCACGCTGGGCCAGACTGGCCGCTCGCTCGACGTCGTGCTGAAGCTCTTCGACAGCGCAGCCGATGGGCTCGGCTACGCGCACTCGCAGGGCGTCGCGCACCGCGACCTCAACCCTGGCAACCTCTTCCTCGCGCAGACCCAGCACGGTCTGAAGATGAAGGTGCTCGACTTCGGCGTGGCGAAGCTGATGCACGACGGCGCGCTCGACATGGGCCCGCGCGCCCACACCGTTGGTCAGATCAAGATCTTCGCGCCTGCCTACGGCGCCCCCGAGCAGTTCGACGACCGCGTCGGCACCGTCGGCACCTACTCCGACGTCTACGCGTTCGCGCTCATCCTCATCGAGGCGCTGCGCGACAAGAGCGTCAACGAGGGCGCGCACCTCGGCGAGTTCGCGCAGAGCGCCTGCGACCCCGACCGGCGTCCCACGCCGCGCGCGTTCGGCATCGACGTGCCCGACGAGGTGGAGGCCGCGTTCGCGCGCGCGACCACGCTCGACCCCAAGCAGCGCTGGCAGACGGCGTCCGATTTCTGGCAGAGCCTGAGCATCGCGAGCAAGCTCGCTACCGAGCGTCGCTACGAGAGCGCAGCGCGCGAGACGCCGCCGTTGGCGATGGGCGCGACTCCGCCTCCGTCGCCCGTTACGCCCGGGCCCGCCGCCGCACCGCGCGACGCCGCGGCGGTGAAGAACCTCGCGCGCACCATCCCGCTCGGGTCGGCGACGCTCCCGCGTCCCTCGCCAGGCGCGCCGCCGGGTGCGCCGCGTCCGCGTACACCGACCACGATCGGGATCCCGCCGCCCGCCGGGGCGCGCGCGCCAGGGGAGTCCCCCGCGGCTTCGCGCACCGCCACCGGCCCGGGCCCTGGCACCGGCACCACCCCTGGCACCGGCACCGCGCCCACCGCGGCTCCGCTCGCGGCTCCGCCTCGGACGATGGCGATGCCGATGACGCCCGGCATCGCGATCATCCCGCCGCGCGCCGTCGTCCGGCCGCCGAGCTCGCAGCGCAATCCCGCGACCACCACCGCGCCCGCGCCGCCGCTGGCCCCGCGCGTCGCCAGCAACCCCGACCTCGCGTTCGCGAACACCGATGCGAAGCCGCCGTCGTCGCCCGAGCGCCGGCGCGCGGGCTCGTCGGTCCCGACGTCGGTGGGCATGGCGCCTGGACGCGAGCCGGCGAACGAGGTCGTCGACATTCCCTCGATGGATCCTCTTCAGGAGGATCCCGACGAGGACGAGGACGAGGACGAGGACGAGGCGACGAAGGTGCACGCGCCCGCGCCCGAGATCCTGCGCACGCTCGCGTTCCACGACGCGGCGAACGCGCGCGCCCAGGCGGAGGCGATGATCGCGCGCGAGCGCGCGGCACGCGAGGCCGCGGCGAAGCCGCCTTATGTCGATCCCAACGAGGACATCCCCGAGCCCCCGGGCTCGGGCGGCACGCTGATGATGGCACCCGTCGCGCGCCAGCAGATGATGGACGCGGCCGCGCCGCCGCCGCCGCCGCAGGAGCGCAACCAGAGCCTGAGCTCCACCCTCGCGATGGCCTCGCCGCTCCAGCCGACCGGACCGATGGGGCACGCGGGCTTCACGCCTGCGGGCCAATCGAGCCAGATGTCCGACCCCAACGACTGGGGCGCGCCCACGCAGGCGATGGCCGCCGTGCCCATGCCGCCGGTGCAAGCCGCGCCGGGGATGCAGGGGATCCCCGGAGCGCACGGCACGCCGCCGCAAGGTGTTCCGGCGGTGAGCCTCCCGGGCAACCCGCCGCTGCCGTACGGGCAGCGCAGCGCGGTCATCGGTTCGCAGCAGCAGCCGGCGCCGCAACATCCGCACGCGCCGCCGTCCGCGGTGCCATTGTCGCGGCAGCAGGGCGAGCCCGCGTTTCCTCCGCCGTCGTTCGCGCAGCCCGCTGCGCCGCCGAAGGCGCCACTTCCGATCCTCCCGATCGCGATCGTGCTCGGCGTGCTCGCGCTCGGCGGCATCGTGATGGGCGCGCTCGCGCTACGCGCCCGCCAGGTCGTACCCACCGACGGCGATGCCGCAGCCGCCTCCTCTGTTCCGATGGCGAGCGTGTCGCTGACGCCGGTGCCGGTCGCGCTGCCCGACGATTCCACGCCCGCCGTCGCGACCGCCGTGCCCGTGCCGGCCGTCGAGGAGGACGCCGCGGTCGACGCGAGCCTCGCGGTCGCGCCGGACGCAGCGCCGGCCGTGCCCGCGCCGGCGGAGACCGCGGCCGCCACCGCGGCCGCGCCCCCGCCGACCGCGCCGGTGCCCACCACCGCGCCGCCCAACCCGTTCGGTCAGCCGACCTCCACGCCGATCGCCACCCCGCCGCCGAAGCCCACCGCCGACCCCAACGCGTTCAGCGAGTCGACCGCGCGCGCGAAGCTCGGTCAGGCGAACGGCATGCTTGCGTTCTGTCACAAGGAGGGCGGCGTGACCGGCAACGGCAGCGCCTCGGTCACGTTCGCCCCCGACGGGAGCGTCGCCGGCGTCTCGATCGATCCGCCGTTCGCCGGCACCAA
>JAYTBL010000688.1:0-3416 GCA_043736975.1 Polyangiaceae bacterium | reverse complement strand
CCCGGTAGTACGCGGCGGGATCGAAGAGCTTCTTCTTCACGAGGTCGAAGCCGAACACCCCGATGCCGCCTCCCTTGTAGGGGAAGTCCTCGTCGACCCCGGCGGGCTTGCCGCAAGGCGCGTGGCTGCGCCCCATCGTGTGGGCGAGCTCGTGCGCCATCGTTCCTTCGGCGCGGCCGGGGTAGCCGAGCACGATCGAGGCGCGTAGGCCGATCTCGTATTCCTGCGCGAGCGGCGCCAGGCCGAGGACGCAGCCGCCCTGCGCGCAGAACTCCTCGAAGGAGGGCTTCGGCGTGAACAACCCGACGTAGTAGAGATCACGCTCTGCCTGGTCGGCGCGTCGCGTCTCCAGGATCTTCGAGAGGAGCGCGTCCCAGCCGCTGCCGCTCGCCGCGATGGGGGCCGTCCAGAGCACCGGCTCGCGCACCGACAGCTCGATCGTCGCCACCGGATACAGCTTGTAGAGGGTCTGCCGGTACGCCTCGAGCGCGTCGATCGGAGGCGTGAGGACCACGCCGGGCACCGCCTCGTACGTCACGGGAACGAGCTTCACGCGCAGCGTTTGTGACGACGTCTTCGCGCCGAGAGGCATCGCGCTCCCGTCCGCGGGAAACGTCACGACGTCGGTGCTGGTCAGGAGCCGGCCGGTCTTGAACGAGAAGGCGGCATCCGCCGTCATGTCTGCGGCGTCGATCGTGAAGTTCAGCGTGCTGCGCTCGTCCGCCTCCTCGGGCTGGAGCATCGCGCGCTTGTCGAGATCGGTGAGGACGAGATCGGCCTTCCCCGTCCGCTTGACGCGCAGCTCGCCGCTGACCATCGGCGTCTTCGTTCCGAGGGCCTGCACGTAGACGCGGACGTAGGCGGGGCGATTCGCGATCAGGGGCGCGTTCGGCTCGGCGACCACGGCGCCGCGCTTCACGAGCGTGATCTTGACCGCTTGGGACACGCTGATCTCGTCGATCGCGATCTCCTCGCGCAGCGGCAACGGGGCCGGCTGCGCGTCGGGCGCGGCGTCGACCGCGGCATCGGGCCGGTCGTCACTGCCGGCGTTGCTCGTGCCGCACGCCGACAAGGTGACGCACGCGGCGACGAAGCCGACGAAGCCGACGAAGCCGACGACAGCGAGGGGCAGCGGGCGGGAGGGGGAGCTCAAGGCGCGCCTGTCGTAGCACGCGCACGAGAAAAGGCGACCGGGACTCCGCTCAGCCCGCGTGGCGGACCTTCACCGTCTCGATGAGGAGCTTCAGCGCGCTGGACGACAGCGGTGCTCTCGTCGCGAATCACCACATAGCCGTCCCCCTCGAGGCCTTCCGACTTCACCTCCCCGACCCCATGCCGCGCAGGAACGCGCAGCCCCGTGCCCGGCGCTTCAGTCCTCGAGCCTCTTCGTGGCGCGCTCGAAGCGCACGGTGGTCTCGATCGGAAACGGAGCGCAGAAGACGACGTTGCGGGGCATGCGGTCCGGCCACGGTCGTCAAGAGTCGTCCGCGCTTCAATCTCGGTGAATCTCGAGCCTCCGGAGCAGCGCGCGCCGCGCGTCGGGCCACTCGGCGGCGAGCATCGAGTAGAAGGCTGTCGAGCGCACGCTGCCGTCCGCCGCCGCCGTGTGCGCGCGCAGGATCCCGTCGAAGCGCGCGCCGAGCCGCTCGATGGCGGCGCGGGAGCGCAGGTTACGTTCGTCGGTCTTCCAGGTCACGCGCCGCACGCCCCAGGTCTCGAACGCATGGCGGCAGAGCAGCAGCTTCGCCTCGGTATTCAGCGCGGTGCGCTGCACGCGCTCCGCGTACCAGGTGGAGCCGATCTCGACGGCGTCGGGACCGGTCGGCACCGGCGCCGGTGGCTCGGCGAGCCAGCGAAAGTGCTGGATGTCCATGTAGCGCGTGGTCCCGGCGATCGTGCCGGTGGCGTCGCGTACGACGAACGGGATCGATTCGCCGCGATCCTGCTCGGCGAGCGCGGTGGTGACGTACGCCTCCATTCCGGTGGTCGAGGCCGGGACGAACGTAAAGGCGTACGTGGTGCGCGACGCGTTCGCCGCCGCCCGCAGCCGCTCGGCGTGGTCGAGCGTGAGCGGCTCGAGGCGAACGTGCTTGCCGACGAGCGTGCGGGCCTCGAGCATCCTCATCCGCCGAGGATGACGGCGCGGTGGTCTAGCGAAAAGGTCCGGTTCTCGGATTTCCGCTAGACCACTGCCGAGCCGTGAGCGTTCACTTCCCGCAGGTCTTGCCGCAGTACTTCTGGACGCTGTCGAAGCACGACAGCCCCCCGAACGTGTCGCAGCAGTACGAGTCCGCGGCGCAGACCTTCATCGTGCACTCGTCGCACGCCTGGCCGAGGTTGTCGCCCGCCGTGCACACGTCGTGCGTGCACGTGCCGGGGATGAGCGGTCCGCTCGCGTCACCGCCGGCGTCGACCGGAGAGGCCGGGCCGTTCGCGGTGGGCGGCGTGGTGCTGCCCGTGTCGTTCTCGCCGAAGCACGACTGCGGGTTCGCCGGGACCGGCGGGGGCAGCGGGAAGGGACCGGCGACCGTGCACGTCGCCGCGGCGCCGCCCGGGTACGGGTAGGTCGTATCGTACTGCTTCGAGGCGTTGAGGTCGAAGAGCGTGCACTCCTTCTTCCACTTGTGGAGGCCGAACAGGTCGGCCTTCGCGAGCACCTTGGCCGAGGCGCCCGCCTCGACGTCCCCGTGCACGAGCGCCTTCGTGCCCGACGCGTCGTTGCCGCCGCAGGTCTGCGAGGCGCCCATGCCCGCGTACGCGTTCGCGGTGAGCTCCGCGGTGGCGACGCCGAAGAGCTTCAGCGCGAACTTGGGGCTGACCGTGCAGTAGTGAGCTTGCCGCAGCATCGAACGCAGACGCGAAGGTCAACGTCGAAAGTTCGCTTCAACAAGGTGCGCCTGATCGACGTCAACTATTCCTGCAGGCAACACGATCGGGAAGTGTAACTGTCGCTCAGCAGTGGGGGGCGGCTCGCGGCGATCACGCCGAGTGGGCGCGCCGGCCTAGCGAATCAACTCGAGCTTGAAATCCACGACGGTTTCGATGACCTCGAAGTCGGCGTCTGCGCTGACCACCGTCGCGCCGATCGACCGCGCCGAGAGGGCGATGAGAACGTCGTTCACGAGAGACGCGCGGCGAGTTTCTCGACCGTCATCGCGCATGCGTTGGAGGACGCGGCCCGCTCGATCGAACACTTGCGCGTCGGGCACGACGACTCGGCCGCCCGCCTGGTACGCACGAACGAGCTGGTCGAGGGCACGCCGCGCCGGAAGAAGGCGCGCACCGACGCCAAGTTCCATCGCGACCACCGCCGACAGGTACCGCGCGAGACCTGGTCCGAGCAGCAGATCTGCGTGCAGTCCCCCGTTCAGCCAGCCGATGTACACGTTGGTGTCGAGGAGCACCTTGCGCGTCAC
>JAYTBL010000687.1:0-8405 GCA_043736975.1 Polyangiaceae bacterium | reverse complement strand
GAGGCGCAAGCTACGACGCGGTGGTCCTCGAGGCCGACGACGCGGGCGCGCTGGCTCGAGGAGCACGGCTACACGCTGCGCCCGGCGCTCGTCGAGTCCGCGTTCAAGGTCGCAGAGGCCGTCGAGCGACCCTGCGCCGGCCGCGCCGCAGGTGGTCGGCACGCGAGCCGCGCGACCAGCGCGAGGGAAGGATCAGAGCGTCGTGAAGGCGGGGCCGCGGCGGCCATGGTCCCGTGGCGCCGCGCGCCCTGACACGGCGAGTGGTACCGGCGGCGGCGGCCGAACGGCTCGCATCCAGGGCGTGCGCGCACGATGACTCTCGCTCGTCCTCGTCTCCGTGACGGGATGATGGGGTCCTGCTAACGATCGCATCCATCCCGCTTCTTTCGTCCCCCGTGCCATGGCCAACGCCATGGCCACGAGCCTGGCCGTTCCCCCTCCAGCTCCTCCTGGCCGTTCTCGTGGCGGACGCGGGGATCTCGCTGGTGCACTTCGCGAGCCATCGGTTCGCGCCGCTCTGGCGACTGCACGCCGTCCACCACAGCGTGACGCGGTGGATCGGTTTCAACGGCCTGATGAAGCATCCGCTCCATCAGGTGTTCGAAACGGCCGCCGGCGCCGCCCCAGTTCTGCTGATCGGGATGCCGCCGCCCGTTGGAGCCGTGCTCGGGTTCCTCGTCGCGATCCAGCTCCTGCTGCAGCACTCGAATGTCGACCTGCGGGTCGGACCCCTCGCGGCGCTCTGGGCGGTGGCGCCCGTCCATCGCCACCACCATCTCGCGTCCGCCGAGCAGGGGGACGTGACTCTTCACCAGCTTTGGGATCGCCTGCTCGGAACGGTAGCCCTGGAGCGTCCCGCGCCTCGCGACGGGCAGCTCGGCATCGCTGGCCGTCCCGACTACTCCGTCGGGTACGGCCCCCAGCTGCTCGAGCCCTAACGACATCCGCCGCTAGCCTCGTGTCGATGCCTGACAGATCGATTCGCACGCGCGTGATCACGTGCGAGAAAGCAGGTGTCCGGTTTTCATCCACACCAGGCAACCGTCAGGTCCGGCGGTAGCGTCGATCGACGATGCCGCGGGCATACGCAGCCAACTCTCGCGCTCGAGTGCGTCTTGCTGCTCGGTCAAGCTTCCGTCCACGACCAAGAGCTCCGCGCCACCCGGAAGGCTCATGGAGACCCGCGCGCCCGCCTGCCAGCGCTCGAGCCGGACCTCCTCCCGTTCGTCACGGAAGAGGGGAACGGTCACGACGCCGCTCCGGGCGGGGTCCGCCAGTCGCGGTGCCCTCGCGCTATCGATTCGCACCTGCTTCCGGTCGGCGCCATCGAACTGCCACAGCTTGACGAAGATCCGACACCCCGTCAGCGACCCCGGCGTGTGGCGGGTCCCCGGCGGATTGCGGAGGTAACTGCCCGCAGGAAAGTCTCCGTGCTCGTCTTGAAAGACGCCGTCGAGCACGAAGATCTCCTCCCCGCCACCATGCACGTGCGGCGAGAACCGGCTGGCTGCGGCGTACCGGACGACCGACGTCGCGCGCGCCACTTCGTGCCCGACGCGATCGAGCATCCTGCGGTCGACGCCGGCGATCGGCGACGGCGACCATTCCAGTCGTGCGGAGTGGATCAAGCACCGTCTGGAGAAATCGGCATTGACCTGCATCGTCCACTCCCGGGTCAGGCGTGAAGAACGCTGGGGCGAGCGGACACGCGAGCGCGCCAGGCGGCGAGGTTCCCGAGCTCGGCGGGGATCGGGATCTTCGCGAAGTCGGCAAAGCCGAGCCCGGCGAACGCGGTGATGTCCGCGACCGAGAACGTGGGACCCGCGAGGTAATCTTGCGCGGCGAGCACGCCGTCGAGATACCGCATCGTCGCGAGCGCTCGCTCGCGGCAGCGCAGGCCCCAGTCCTCGTTCTGGTACGTCTCGAGGATCGGTCCCAGGCCAGGCGTGGCATGGTGGAAATAGTTGGCGACCGCGTCCATCAAGCCAGCCTCCGCCCGTCGCTGCATCATGCCGATGACCGCCCTCTCTCTCGGCGTCTGACCGGTCAGCGTGGGCTGGCCGACGGACTGGTCGAGGTACTCGGTGATCGCCGAGCATTCGGCGATGCACGTACCGTCCGCGAGCTCCAATGCCGGCACCGTGCCTGTGGGGTTCTTGTCGGTGAACGGCGGCCTGCGGTGCTCCCCGAGCATCACGTCGACGTGCACGAACTCCACCTCGTCGATGAGCCCCTTCTCGGCCAAGGCAATGCGGACGCGGGTTGGATTCGGGAATCCCTTTGTCTCGTAGACCTTCATGATCGCTCCTTATCGAATAGTTATTTCGTTGGGATTTCGACCGCGCACGGGTGACTAGTGAAAAATCGTCGCCAGCGCCGCGGAAACGACCGCGTCGAAGGCCGCGGCAGGGTTTGCCAAGGGCCTCGAGGTCACCATGGCCCCCTGCAGTGTGGAGAACAGCATGCGCGCCCGATCGGAGATGCTCGACGATGTACCGACTTCGCCAGCGCGCCGCCCGTCTCCCAGGACGACCTCCAGCCACGCGACGTTCTCCTCGAAAATCGCGTTGACCGCCTGCTGCACTTCCTTCGGAAGGACCGCATACTCCGCCGCCAGCACGCCGCACAGGCAACCTCGACCGGCAACGATGCCGGTCCGGTACAGCGCGGCGTAGGAAGCGAGGCGCTGCTTGGTAGTTCGCTCCGTCGCGCGAATCTGCGCCAGCTCGCCCCGGAACGTCTCGCGATACGCATCGACGATGCTCACGCCG
The DNA here is from genome assembly GCA_043736975.1 of Polyangiaceae bacterium. Taxonomy (GTDB): domain Bacteria; phylum Myxococcota_A; class Polyangia; order Polyangiales; family Polyangiaceae; genus Labilithrix. Next base: position 5,634 of record JAYTBL010000687.1, on the reverse strand, counting down.
AGGTCTTCCTTGGCCGGGAAGTGATAGTGGATGCTCGCCTTCGTGAAGCCGACGATCTTGCTCAGATCGGCATAGCTGAACCCGGTATACCCCCTCACCTGAACGAGCTGCGTCGCCTCGGCAATGAGTCTTTCCCGCGTGTCCATGTTCTACTTACCTATCTAGTTGATAGGTACGGTTCGAGGCGACCTCGAAGTACCCGCGCCCGCGATGACGTCGGGACGATTGCCGCCGGTTGGCGTTGCCGCTCGAGCTCGCCGACGCGGGGTGGTCGTTCCGCACGACGCCCCGGCGCGCGGTCAGCGCGACCCCTTGGGCGATGCGCACCGAGATGAGAGCGGCTCACCGCGTCGACCTGGTCGGTCATCGTCTCGGGGTCGGTGACCGGGGACACCGTGGTGCCGAGGCGGAGCGTGGTGCCGCGGGTGTCAACGGCCTGACGGAGCGGCACGGGGGGTCGTTGAACGAATGGATCATGAGCGACGAGAACCTCCTTTCCGCCGAAGCCGTTCTCGCACTCCTCAAGGAGCTCGGAGGCGCGGTGATGATGGCTGCCCCCGACGACGACGACGACGTTGCCGCGATACGCGTGCCCATCGAGCAAGAACGCGAGCTACGGCCCGATCGTGAGCAGCACGCGCCTGCTCCTGAGCGCTGCCGACACCTTCGTGCCGAAGTGGCACCACCTACTACGAGGTCCTGATCGACGACGTGATCGTCGTTCCTACTGACTGAGCTCCAACGTCGACTTGGTATCGGCGGCGACCTCGGCCTCGGTGAACGCGGCCTTCACCCACTGCTTCGTGGAGTACAGGCGGGTGTAGTCGTCGTAGTGTTCGGACGCGGGATCGGTGGAGAGCGAGTAGGTCACGAACGTGCTCGCCTCGACACCCGCCGCGGTGAGCCCGACCACCTGGAGGTAGCTGTTGCCGTACGTCATCGGGCCGTAGCCGACGCCCGGCTTGAGCGTGGGCGCGCCGCGCATCTGCGCGATGGTGAATGCGCCCGCGCTCTGAAAGCCGCCAGGCACCGGGATGCGATCGGTGTCACCGCCCTTGCCGGCGCGCCACGAGTAGGCGGAGCGGGGCGCGTCGACGGCGAAGCCGTTCTGCGTGATGGAGTAGACAGCAGCGGCAAAAGCCTGCGCGAGATCGGCAGGGAGGATGGTGAGCTCGCGCGGCGTGTTGATGGGGTCCGCGGCGTCGAACGGCACCTTGAAGGTGGCGGTGCTGGCGCTCCTCATCGCCGTTATGCGGAGCCACAGCTCGTCCCAGACGAGCGCGCCCTTGCTGTCGGGGTTGACGCGGTTGTCCCAGGTCTTCAGCACGTCGCAGGCCGGGCCAGTGGCGACGTCGATCGCGGGGATGTCCTTCTTGGTCAGCGGGTCGCGCCTGAGCGAGACGGTGGGCGTAGCGCAGACGCCGTCGATCACGGTCTGCTTGAAGCGCTCGGCGGAGAAGATGCGGCCGCCCAGGACGATCTGCTTCACCGCGTCGGTGGTGACGTTCGTGCCGGGCAGCCCGTCGGTGCCGCCGACGCGATCGAGCACCTGCTGGTGGCAGAGGCGCGAACGCAGCGACTGCTCGTAGTCCTGGCGCCCGATGATCTTCGCGAAGCCCGTGAGCGGCGCCTTGGTGTTGGTGAGCCAGAAGCTGTCGTTGCAGTTCACGACCCAGTCCTTGCGCTCGACCTTGGGGAGGTGGCTCGCGCCGAACGTGCCGGGCTGCGGAGAGTCGGCGTCGATCTTCCAGTCGCACGCCTTCTTCGAGCCGTCGAGGAGGGGCAGGCCGGCCGCCGACTGCGCGAGCGCCTTGGAGAGGAACGGGATCTGGCACGCCGCCGCGAGGTCGTCGGGAACGTTGGGAACGACCGTGAGATCGCCGTAGTACACGTCGCCGTTCTTGTCCGCGGCGGTGGTGTTGACCCACGGCGTCGCGACCTCCTCGGCGTGGATGCGCTTGAACTCGGTGAGGTCCTTGGCCATGTTCCAGCGCAGGAACTGCTTCACCAGGCGATAGTTCTCGGCGTTGGCGTCGCGGATGGTGAAGGCCTTTTCGCTCGTCCAGTCGAAGAGCGAGTCGCCGAGGAAGAGCATCGGCCCGTACTCGGACTTGTAGAGGCGCACCGTCTGTGTGGCCGCGCCCTTGATCTCGATCTGGAGATCGACGGGCGTGATCTTCTTCTCCTGGCCGTCCTGGAGGTACGTGTACGGGTCGCCGGGCTTCAGCGTGAGACCGTAGGGCGTGAAGCGGTAGGCGGTGGAGACGGTGTGGCTCCAGGCGAAGTTCTCGGTGAACCCGATGAGCACCGCGGGTACGCCGTAGAGCGAGGCGCCTTCGACGTCGAGCTTGCCGGGCACCGTGAGGTGCACCTGGTAGAGGCGTTCGCCGCCGTACCAGGGGAAGTGCGGGTTGCCGAACTGGATGCCGCCGCCGCCGGTGACCTCGCTGCCGAACGCGTACATGTTGCTGCCGAAGTTCCCCTCGCGCATGGCCACGAAGTTCGGCGCGATCTCCTCGAGCCCGGCTTTGATGCGCGCCGGCGAGACGGGGCGGGCCTTGCGCATGCCGTCGCTCAGGGGCGCGCCGATGTTGGCGGAGACGGGACGCGCGGCGGCGATGGCGTCGATGAACGTCGCCGAGCTGCCGAGCAGCGCGAGCTTGAAGAAGCGGAGGTACATGTCCTCCTCGTTGATCTCGCGCGCCCAGCCCTCCTTCGCGCACGCGGCGTGACGGCCCTCGTGCTTGCCGTCCTTGAGCTCGCGGACGTAGCGCGAGACCCCCGCCGCGAAGCCGCGCACCACCGACTGCATCTCGGCATCGAGGCCAGCCTTCACCTTGTCGGCGACCTCCTTGGTGGCGAGCATCTTGTAGACCGCGTCGCTGCTGATGTTGCTCTTCGACGAGGTCTGCCCGAGATCGTAGGGCGCCTCCCCGAACCACTTCGCGCGCTCGCCACGCACCGTGAGGATCTCCTCCTCGAGGATGCAGAGGTTGTCTTCGGCGAAGCTGTAGCCGTAGCCGTAGCCCATCCCTCCGAGGTTCTCGGCCTTCACGTGCGGGACGCCCGCGGTGGTGCGCCGGACCGTGGCCTTGAACGACTCGAGGGCGGGAGCGTCGGTGGTGGTCCCGCCATCGCGGAGATCGAAGTCGGTGTCGTCACCGCAGCCGGTGGCGACCAGGATGGAGAGCACGACCGCGCCGAGCGAAAAATGAGCTTTCACGCCGTTCGAAGTAGGACGCTGCGCGCGCGATGGCAAGATCGGGCTACGCTCGGGGGGCGCATGAGAATTGCCGCACTACGTCATGTCCTGGCGTTCGCCGGGGCCCTCGCCCTCCCGCTGGTCGCCGTGCTCGCCGCGTGCGCTTCCGATGATCCCGGAGGCACCGCGAACGACAACGGTGGCGGTGACGCCCCGTTCCTCGGCGACACGACGCCGCCCGACGGCGAGGCAGGGGTGCCGGCCGGCGAGATCTGCGGGGATGCAAGAGGCCTCGAGCCGGGCTCGCCCTGGCCGCTGCGTGGGGGCTGTCCGAAACGCGGCGGCGTTTCTGCGACGATGGGCCCCGGCGCGGCGAGGCTGAAGTGGTCGCTTCCCCTGCTCGCCGGTGACAGCTCGCCCGCGCTCGGCGCCGACCACGTGCTGTGGATCGGAACGACCGACGGCGACGTGCTCGCGGTGTCGCCTTCCGGCACGACCGTCGGCGTGCTCCGCACGGGCGGCGCGGTGCGCTCGTCGCCGGCGCGCTCGAGCACGGGCCTCACGGTGCTCGGCGGTCTCGACGGCAAGCTCTATGGCGTCGTGCGCACGGAGCCCGTCGACGCCGGCGCGGACGGCAGCGACGACGGCGGCGACGCCGGCCCCACCCCTAACCGCGCGGCCTGGACCCGCGCGCTCGCGCCGATCACCTCGTCGCCCGTCATCGCCGGGGACGGCACCATCTACGTGGGCACGAACGACGGCAAGCTCGTGGCGGTCGCGGGCGACGGCAGCGCGACCAGGTGGTCGACCACCACGAACGACACCGCGGGCTCGTCGCCGTGCCTCGCGAGCGACGGCACGATCTACGTCGGCAGCTCGGACAAGAAGCTCTACGCCATCGCGCCCGACGGCGCGCTGAAGTGGACCTTCGATACCGGTGGCGCGATCACCGGCTCGCCCGCGGTCGGCGGCGACGAGACGGTCTACGTCGGCTCGAGCGACGGCAAGCTGCACGCGGTGACGCCCGAGGGGAAGGCCCGTTGGTCGTACGCCACCGGGGGCCCGATCACGGGCTCGCCGGCGGTGCTCGGCGGTACGGTGTACGTGGGCAGCGACGACCAGAAGCTCCACGCCGTCTTCACGCCCACGGGCGCGGCCCGCTGGACGTACGCGACGCTCGGCGCGGTGGGCTCGCCGGTCATCGCGTCCGACGAGACGGTGTACGTCGGCTCGGCGGACGGAACGCTCTACGCCGTGAAATCGACGGGGTTACTTTACTTCGCGGTGAAGACGAAGGGGAAGATCCGCAGCGCTCCCGCGCTGAGCGACGACGAGACGCTCTACGTCACGACCGACAACGCGCTGGTCGCGATCGGCCGCTGAGCTACTCGTCCTCTTCGAAGGCCTCGATCGCGAGCGTCTGACGCCGCGGACGGGCGAACGTCTGGCTCGCGGGCGGCGGGATGCTCGGCGGGCACGACACCGGCGCCGACGGCGGGTTCCACCACGCATCCACCTGCTCCGCCTCGTCCGCCTCATCCATCCCGAGCCCCACCTGCGTGATCCGGGCACTGCGTGACACCATGGCCTCCACGAAGCACGCTGCGTGCCGCGCGCTCGCCCCCCGATTCACGCGGTATCCGCAGGTGTTCTGTCTCCTCCGGGTCGACAGTGGTTCCGGCGGCCACGAGGACCACAGGCCTCACTCTGCGGGAGCGCCGATCCGGGCCACTAGTGAAGCACGAAGTTGTTGAGGGCCTGCACCAGCACCCCCACGATGCTCTCTCCGGCGATCCCCCCGGCGGCGATCGCCACCAGGTAACGCTCCGCCCACGCCTTGTTGATCGCCACCGCCAGCTCCGCCAGGACTGCGCCCGTGAACATCGCGAGCGGATAGAAGAACGGGAGCACCATCCCCAGGCCGATTCCGGTCGGGGAGGGGACCCACTTCTTGTAGGGCTTCGGGACCAGGATCTCCGCCAGCGCCAGCGCTGCGCCGATCACCAGGCCGTAGCGGATCGCGATTTGCGACATCGGATGGAGGTTGTCGAGGCCGTATTTGAAGACCTCCGCCACCGCCTTCCACTGCTGCGCGCCCGGCGCTGGGAACGCCGGCGCCTTCGTGTCCGTGCCGGTGAGCACGCTCGCGTCGGGGACGAGCACGAAGTAGCAGAGCGTCGTCGCGATGGTGCCGGTGAGGATGCCCGCCGCCTGCGCCACGAACTGGCGGCGCGGGTTCGCGCCCAGCAGGTAGCCGCACTTCAGATCGTTCAGCAGGTCCGCGCTCGAGAGCGAGGCGCTCGCCGTGATGGCTGCAGTCTGCAAGTTCGCGGTGGAGCTCTGCGGCATCAGCACGCCGTACGTGAGCTGCATGATCTTGCCGAGGGGTCCGCCGGGCGTGATGTCGCTCTCGCCGGTCGCGCGGCAGGCCA
>JAYTBL010000686.1:0-17576 GCA_043736975.1 Polyangiaceae bacterium | reverse complement strand
GGGATCTCGCGGAGGGCGGCTTCGTCCATGGCGGCCTGAACTTCTTCGTCGGGGCGGTTCACCTTGACGAGTCCGGCCTGGACGATGCGTGCGAGCGGCGCGTTGGCGGCCGAGCACATCTTCACTGCCTTTTGCACGTCACCCGCGAGGATGCACTTTTGCATGGTGGCGAGGAACATGTCCTTGTTGATGCCCGAGCCAAACAAGTAGAGCGCGCGCTCGATGGTGATGCCGATGATGACAACGGACCAAAAGAGGATGATCCACATGCCCCATCCGCCTTCTTGAAAGTGCTTCCACAAACTTGCCATGCGACTGTTCTCCGTTCAATGGGACGACCACCAGACCATGGTGGCGAATCCGGGAGGGGTTGGCGCCGCGTTGCGAAGCCTCCCCCGATGTGCCGCACGTGCTGAGACGATGCGGTCTGTGCGTTGTGTGCTTCAGGTAGCGATGCTGCCGAGAACGGACACGCGGTCGAGACGTGGGTTTCCGACAACCGAGAAAAAAAGTGATGTCCGGGCGTCTGCAAGCGAGCGAGCTAACCAGAGCGAGCAAACCAGAGCGAGCAGACCAAAAAGAAACGTCGATGCGGAATTGCACGAGGCAACGCAAATCATCGAGGCGCGCGGACGTTATCCGAACGAGCGCGGCTTCGGCAAGATCCTAAACGCCGCCGGAGCCATTTCGCACGTCCTTCCATGCAGGCGGTACTTGTGCCACCTCACCGTAGCGAGCCCGGGCATGGCCCCGGACCCTTGGTTCCACACGTTCTGTCGACTCGTGCTGGGCGTGGTTGACTTGGTTTCTCCGCGAGCGGTATCGTCCTCCGCCACGCCGGCGCAGGCTCGCGCCGGGCGAATCTTCAAGCCGATGCACCCGAACGAGGGTCATCGCAAACCAGGCGGTGTTCCCTCGGGGGGCAGCGCGGATCCAAAAGGAGCATCGCGGATGTTCGTCTTCAGTGCAGGTCTGAGCAGTGCGGCAGCGGCGGCAGCAAGCGGGGGAGAGAGCGGTGGCTTCATGGCCGCGTTCAAGGACAACCCATACTTTCTCTGCTTGAACCTCGGCGTGTCGGCGATCGTGCTCGCATGCGTGGTCGAGCGTGCGCTCTTCCAGACCACGAAGTACCGCGTCAACTCCAAGGAGTTCTTCGCGCAGATCAAGAAGCTCGTGAACGGTGGCAGCATCGACCGAGCGATCAAGCTGTGCGAAGCCGGCGACTACCCCACGCTGCAGCTCGTGCGCGCTGGCCTCACCAACGCGAACAAGGGCCCAGACGACATCGACGCGGCCATGAGCGAGAAGATGAGTGAGCTCAAGCCCCAGGTCGAAAAGCGCGTCGGCGCGCTCTGGTCGCTGGCCAACATCGCCACGCTGATCGGTCTGCTCGGCACCGTCTACGGCCTCATCCACACGTTCGGCGCCGTATCGGCTCCCGGTCTCGACGCCGCGAAGCGCCAGAGCATCCTGGCCAACGGCATCGCCGAAGCGATGTACAACACCGCGCTCGGCCTCGGCATCGCGGTGAGCTGCATGATAGCGCACCTCATCTTGCACCAGCGTTCGAAGAACATTCTGCACGACTTGGATGCCACGCAGGAGCGCGTCTTCAACTTGCTCACGCTGCAGTCGCGCAGCGTCCAGTAAGGCCGCGCCACCATGGCAGTAGCTCAAGAGAGACTCAGTGCGGCGCAGCGAAGCAAGATCCGCCGCCTCACCAATCCGAAGGAAGTTGGTCCGGACGAAGAAGAGGGCGGTGAGCTCAACATCATTCCGTTCCTCGACATCGTCATGAACGTCCTGATGTTCGTGCTGGCCACCATCACGGTGTCGTTCACCGCGACCATGGAAACGTCACCGCCGAAGGCCGGCGGCGCCGGCCGCGCGCCCACCACGCCCACGCTCGGCCTCGCCGTTCTGGTGGTCGGGGACGGATTCAGCGTCAAGGCGCGCGGCGGCAACATCGCCCCCGGTTGCAGCGACGCGGGCGGCATTGGCGCTGGCCTCGCCGTGCCGAAGAGGGCCGGCGAGTACGACTTCGCCGCGCTCAAGACTTGCGCCAAGAACCTGAAGAACGCTGCTCCGGAGTTTGCGGAAGAAACGCAAGTCACGGTCAGCGCCAACCCGAACATTCCGTTCCAAGTCGTTGCCGCCACGATGGATGCACTACGCAACTATCAGCAGCCCGACGGCAAAGACGCGGTGCTGTTCCCCGAAGTGAACTTTGGTCTCGCCCGATGAGTGCAGCTCAGTCCCCCGCTCCGAAGCCCGCCAGCATGGCCACGTACAAGCGTGCGCTGCGCAAGGAAATCCGCCGGCGCTCGCACACACACGAGGCGAACTTCCTGAACATCACCGCCATGCTCGACATGATGACGATCATCCTCGTCTTCTTGCTCAAGAGCATGAGCGCCTCGTCGGCCTCGATCCCGCAGTCTGCCGACCTCACGATCCCGAAGAGCGTGCTGACGACGGAGGCCTCGCAGGAGGGCGTCGCGGTCCTCATCTCGAAGAGCCAGATCGTAGTCGACGACAACACCGTATGCACGGTCCCGGCGGACGCGAGCCACGGCGTCGAGGCGAAGTACAAGCGCAGCGGCCCGACCGACCTCTACATCGTGCCCCTCGCGAACGCGCTCCAGGGCTGGCGCGAGCGTGACCGCCAGGTCCGCCTCGCGACGGGCAAGGATCCGAGCGCCAGCGAGGCGATCGTCATCGCCGACGCGAACACGCCGTACCGCCTGCTCGTCGAGGTGCTCTTCACGCTCGGCCAGTCCGAGTTCGCGAAGTTCCACCTGATGGTCCTCCAGTCCTCGAAGAAATAGTCCTCGAAGAAATAGTCCTCGAAGAAGTAGCGAGCGCGGCGCCTTTCTACCGGCGCCAGACCGCCGGACGCTACTTGTTCACGCAGACGTTGATGAGCGGGTAGCAGCACTCGCTCGACGAGCAGGGGCACGGCTTGCTCGCGCCTTTGTCGATCTGCGCTGCGTAGAGGACGAAGAGGAGAGGGTTGCTCAGGTCACACGCGACGCCGCCCGACGAGCCTGACGTTCCGGAGCTGCCGCTGGTGCCTGAGCTGCCTGAGCTGCCTGAGGTTCCGCTCGTGCCCGAGGTTCCGCTCGTACCCGAAGTGCCTGAGGTTCCGCTCGTGCCGGAAGTGCCTGAGGTTCCGCTCGTACCCGAAGTGCCTGAGGTTCCGCTCGTGCCTGAGGTTCCGCTGGTACCCGAGCTACTGCTTGGCGGCAGCTTGACGCCGGCCTCCTCCGCCGGCGGGTTGACGTTGCTCTGCTGCTGCTCGATCCCGAGGTCGTCGGACGGCGACGTCGCGCAGGCGGTGGCGATCGAGAGGAGTCCGCCGAGGGTCAACACGGCAAGGGAGGTGATGGCAGAACTACGCATTGTGAGGAGTACGCTAGCAGTGGAGGTTTGTAGGCTGCTCGGAGGTCCTTCGATCGAGACGCGCAAGTGACTCCTACCGTGTCACCGCTTGTCTGCGACAGTGCCTGCCATCTTCCTCGATCGTTTGATCCCAGGGAAACTGTGGCCTCCGGTGAGCGTATCCTGCGTCTTACATGATCTGTCCGGGAGCGAGGCGCGGCGGGTCGCGCTCGCGGCACAGGGCCTCGCGGCGCGGCGCAGGACCCGCGCGTCGAGCGCCTCGTCCTCGTCGTTGGCCTCGTCGTCGGCGCTGCTGACGGCCACCGATCGCCTTGGCGTCCTCCAGATCGACGCGGTGAACGTCCTCGCGCGCGCTCACTACATGCCGCTGTTCAGCCGCCTCGGCGCCTACGACGTCGCGCGGCTCGATCGCGCCGCGTACCGCGAGCCCCGCGCGCTCTTCGAGTACTGGGGCCACCAGGCTTCGCTGCTGCCGGTCGCGCTGCAGCCGATGTTTCGCTGGCGCATGGAGGAGGCCGCGCGCGGTGACGGCATCTACAGCGGCCTCATGCGCTTCGGCAAGGCGCGCCGGAAGTACGTGAACGAGGTGCTCGCCGAGGTCCGCGAGCGCGGCGCGGTGCGGGCGGGCGAGCTCACGTCGTCTTCGCCGCGCACCGGAGGGTGGTGGGGCTGGAGCGACGCGAAGCGCGCGCTCGAGTGGCTGTTCTGTGCAGGCCTCGTCACCACCGCGACCCGCAAGAGCTTCGAGCGGCTCTACGACCTGCCGGAGCGCGTGCTGCCGCCGCAGATCCTCGCGCTGCCCACGCCAACGGTGGAGGACGCGCAGCGCGAGCTGGTTCGCGTCTCGGCGCGCGCGCTCGGGATCGCCACCGAGGACGACCTCGCGGACTACTTCCGGCTGCGCCTGCGCGAGGTGAGGCCACGCATCGCGGAGCTCGTCGAGGAGGGGGCGCTGCGCGCCGTGCGCGTCGAGGGCATCGCCAAGCCGATGCTCCTGGCGAAGGACGCGAAGCTCCCGCGCGCCGCGACCGCTCGGGCCCTCCTTTCGCCGTTCGATCCGCTGGTGTGGTACCGCGCGCGCACCGAGCGCCTGTTCGGCTTTCGCTACCGCATCGAGATCTACACGCCGGAGCACCTGCGCGAGCACGGCTACTACGTGCTGCCGTTCCTCGACGGTGAGACGCTCGCGGCGCGCGTCGATCTCAAGGCGTCCCGCGCCGAGAGCACGCTGCTGGTGCAGGCCGTGCATCTCGAGCCCGGCGCCGGCGAGCAGCAAACCGCGACCTCGCTCGCCGCCGAGCTACGCGACATGGCGGCCTGGCTCGGCCTCGAGCGCATCAAGGTGATGCGCAAGGGCGCGCTGTCGACCGCGCTGCGCCGGACGCTGGCCTAGAACCTCACTCGGCGGGCGCGGGCGCGCAGATGGACTCCTGCTGGCAGGTGCCCATCGCGTCCTTCGCCATGACGTCCTCGCTCGTGAGGAGCTGGCAGCCGAGGCCCTCCCCGCACGGGATCTCGGCGACGCCGCCGCAGTTCGCGCCCTCCGCCGACACCGTCCGGCGGTCCGCGGGATCCTGGGCCACGACGGTGCGTGGGAGGCACGCGAGGGCCGCGCCGCACGCTCGCACCACGCGGTCCCCGATGGCGCAGGGCTCTCCCTCCAGCCCCGTGGGCACCGCGGGCGCGGGCGCCAGCGCCGGCGGCGGACACCCCACGAGCAAGAGGAGGAACAAGAGTCCGATCGGCGAGCCCCGCATCGGGCAAAGCTTACTCCGATCCTCTTTTGCTCAGGGCGCGCGGGGGGTCAGGGCGTTCCAGAGCGCGGCGCCGAGGAGCGGGACGAACCGCAGGGCGCGCGCCGCCGTCGGCTCGGCGCGGAACACGTCGTCATGCGCGCGCGCCTCTTCCACGAGCACGGCGAGGAGCGCCGCGCAGACCACGAGATCGATGCTCATCACGTGCACCATCGAGACGGTCTGGAACGCATGCCAGTAGGCGTGGAAGCTGCCGCGCGCGAACGCCCACGCGAGCAGCCCGAGCAGCGCCAGCAGGATGCCGGCGCCGAAGAACCGACGCGCCTCCAGGCGCCGCACCGGGCCCGGCGGACGCGGCAGCGCGCGCGGCCCGCAGACGTTGCGCAGGGCCAGCCAGGGGAGGAGCGCGAACGCGCCGACCGCGAACATCCCGAGCGCAAACGGCCACGCCGGGAGGACGCGGCGCGCGCCGTCGCGCAGCACGAACGTGCTCGCGAGGACAGGCACCACGCCCAGCGTCGAGAAGATCGCGGCGATCGCCGGGTCGACGCCGCCGAGGTCTCCCGTGAACGAGCCGCGGACCAGCGCGCGCGTCAGCGCCGGATCGTCGGGCGGCGCCCCGAGCGCCGCGTACGCTACGAACGCCGCGAACGCGGCCAACCAGCCCCACGCGACGCGCTTCATCGTTCGCGAAGCTAGCACGCGCCTGCCTGCGCTACCTCTTCGGGGCGGGCGGCGGGGGCGCGGGCGGGGCGATGAAGCGGACCCAGCTCTCGAAGAGGCGCTCGCGATGGCTGGCCCACGAGGTGGTGGGCTGCGCCGGGTCGAAGTCGTGGGGGGGCTTCACGTCGGCGCGGCCGAGCGAGCGATCGCGCTCCCACTCGAACGAGATGCGCTCGGCGACGTACTCGGGGTGACCGAGATGCATGACGAAGCGGTGGTCGGGCGTCTCGAACATCGTGTAGCCGGTCGCGCCCGAATGGGAGAGGAGGCGCACGCGGCCCTCGCTCGCCGCGCGCTCGAGATCGACGTCACGGACGCCCGAGTGGCGGCTGTGCGCGCAGCGGAACACCTCGTCCTGCGTGCCAAGCAGCGGGTGTTCGGCCTCGAGCCTTCGGTTCTCGTAAACGCCGAACAGCTTCTGCTCGAAGAGGACCTTGGGAATGTCGAGCCAGCCGCCGAGCGCCATGCCGCCCCAGCACAGCCCGAGCGTGCTCGCCACTCTCGAGCGCGCTACCTCGAACAGCTGCACCAGCTCGGACCAGTAGTGGACCTCCTCGAAGGGAATTTCCTCGACCGGAGCGCCGGTGATGACGAGCCCGTCGAGCCGCCCCTCGGCGAGCGCGGCGTTCGGCGTGCGATAGAAGCGATCGAGATGCCCGTGATCGCTGCTGCCGTAGGCGTGGCTCTCGAGCCGCAGGAAGATCGGCTCGACGTCGCGCGTGAGGCGCGACAGCGGACCGAGCAGCAGCGGCTCGTAGGACTCGAGGCGCGGCATGATGTTCACGATCCCCACGCGGACGGGCGGCGCGGCGCCCGTCCCGGCCGCCTCGGCGAACGCGCCGCGGGCCGGATGACCGTGGGGAAGGATCAGGGGCACGCGCGGCTCCCTCGTCAGCCCGGCTCGAGGGCCGCGTCGATGTCCGCGAGGATGTCGTCGATGTGCTCGAGGCCCACCGAGAGGCGCACGTAGTCCGGGGTCACCCCGGTGGACTGCTGCTGCTCGGGCGAGAGCTGCTGGTGGGTGGTGGTCGCGGGGTGGATCGCCAGGGTCTTCGCGTCGCCTACGTTCGCGACGTGCGAGATGAGCTTCACGCGATCGATGAAGCGGCGCCCGCCATCGCTGCCGCCCTTCACGCCGAAGCCGACGATCGCGCCGGCGCCACGCGGCAGGTACTTCTTCGTCCGCTCGAACTCGGAGCTGCTCTCGAGCCCCGGGTAGTTCACCCACGACACCGCGCTGTGCTTCGCGAGGTGGCGCGCGACCGCGAGGGCGTTCTCGGAGTGGCGCGCCATGCGGAGGTGCAGCGTCTCGAGCCCCTGGAGGAAGAGGAACGCGTTGAACGGCGCGAGCGCCGGCCCCAGGTCGCGCATCAGGGTCACGCGCGCCTTGATGATGTAGGCGATGTTGCCCATCGGCGCGAGCGCCTCCACGAACTTCAAGCCGTGGTAGCTGGGCTCGGGATCGGCGATGAGCGGGAACTTGCCGCTCGTCCAGTCGAACTGTCCGCGGTCGACGATGGCGCCGCCGATCGACGATCCGTGCCCGCCGATGAACTTCGTCGCAGAGTAGACCGCGATGTCGACGCCGTGATCGAAGGGCCTCAGCAGGAACGGCGAGACGGTGTTGTCGACGACCAGCGGGACGCCGTGCGCGTGCGCGATCTTCGACAGCGCCTCGAGATCGGCCACGTCATTCTTGGGGTTGCCGATCGACTCGGCGTAGACCGCCTTGGTCTTGGGGCCGATGGCCTTCTCGAACGCCGCGAGGTCGTTCGACGGTACGAAGTGCACCTTGATGCCGAAGCGCGCGAAGGTGTGCTTGAAGAGGTTGTAGGTGCCGCCGTACAGATTGTCGGCGGAGACGATCTCGTCACCGGCCTGCGCGATGTTCAGGAGCGCGATGGTGATTGCCGCTTGGCCGCTGGCGGTCGCGAGCGCGCCCACGCCGCCGTCGAGCGCGGCGAGCCGCTTCTCGAACACGTCGGTCGTGGGGTTCATGAGCCGCGTGTAGATGTTGCCGAACTCCTTGAGCGCGAAGAGGTTCGCGGCGTGCTCGGTGTCGCGGAACTGGTAGGACGTCGTCTGGTGGATGGGGACGGCGCGCGAGCCCGTCGTGGGGTCAGGGGTTTGGCCTGCGTGCAGCGCCAGCGTCTCGGGGCGATAACCTCTTGCCGTCATTGTGTACCTCCGCGGTGGGTCTCTGTTATAGTGGATCGGTGTCTCCAATACAAGATGCGCCGCAGATCCTGAAGTTTGGCGGCTCCTCGCTGGGCCGGGTGGGGCCGCTCGGGCAGGTCCTCGATATCGTGGCGCGCGAGCGCGACCGCGCGCCAGTGGCAGTGGTGGTGAGCGCGCTCGGGGATACGACCGACTGGCTGCTCGAGGCCGTGCAGGCGGCTACGCGCGGCGCTCCCGACGCCGCCGAGGTCGTCATCGACCGGATCGGCGCGCTCGCCGCGAGCACGGTGGCCGCCGCGCTCGCCGCGCGCGGTCAGGTGTGGCACGGGCTCGACGAGGTGGTCGCGAGCGAGCTGATGCCGCTGCGGATTCTCCTCCAGGGGATCACGACCGTCGGCGACTGCTCACCTCTCGTGCGGGATCGCGTCCTTGCGTTCGGCGAGCTGCTCGCGGCGGAGGTCGTGGCCGGTGCGCTGCGTGCGGTCGGGGTCGCGGCCGAGCGGGTCGACGCGCGCACCTGGCTCGTGACCGACGAGCAGCACGGCAGCGCGACCGTGGATCTCGAGGCCACCCGCGCCCGCGTGGACGCGCTGGGCGGCGCGTGGTTCGCGGGCGAGGCCGCGGCGCGCACCGTCACGGTGCACACGGGCTTCATCGGCGCGACGCAAAAAGAGGCGACCACCACGCTCGGCCGCAACGGCTCCGACTACACCGCGGCGCTGCTCTCCGCGGTGACGCAGGCGCGTGAGCTGGCGATCTGGACCGACGTCTCGGGGATCATGACCGCCGACCCCGGCCTCGTCGCCGAGGCCTACCCCGTCGCCGCGCTCAGCTACCGCGAGGTGCTCGAGCTCGCTGGCCTGGGGCTGCGCATTCTCCACCCGCGCACCGTCGTGCCGCTGCGGGCCGCGGGGATCACCCTGCGGATCCGCAACACGATGCGCCCCGACGATCCGGGCACGGTCATCGACGAGGCGGGTTCCGCCGACGCACAGAGGCCGACGTGCATCGCCACCCTCGACGACATGGCGATCATCGACGTCGAAGGCACGCTGCGCTCGGGCGCAGCGCGGATCGCGCCGCGCATCCTCCACGCGCTCGCCGGCGCCGGGATCCCCGTGCACTTCGCGGTGCCAGCGGCGCAGGGCAACGGGATCGCGTTCGTGGTGGCGCGGGCCGACGAGCGGCGCGCGGCGGCGGCGGTCGACGGCGAGCTCGCGCGCGAGCGTGAGGTCGGGATGATCGGCGAGTCGCGCCTGGTGAGCCCGGTCTCGGTGGTCACGCTCGTCGCCGAGGCGATGGGGCGGACGGTCAACGTGGCCGGTCGTTTCTTCGGCGCGGTGGGGGCCTCCGGGATCAACGTGATGGCCGCCTCGCAGGGCGCGACGTCACGCGCGATCTCGTGCGTGGTCGACGCCGCCGACACCGCGCGGGCGGCGCAGGTCGTGCACGAGGCGTTCAACCTCGCGGCCAGCCGCGTGAGCGTCCTGCTCTTGGGGAAGGGCACGGTCGGCGGTGCGCTGCTCGCGCAGGTGGCGTCCGAGCGCGGCGTGCTGGGCGTCCGTCACGACGTCGATCTGCGCCTCGCGGGCGTGAGCGACAGCCGCGGCGCCTGGTTCGACGAGGAGGGCATCGATCCCACGGCCCTGCGCGACGAGCTGCGGGTGGGCCGCGAGGAGGGCACGATCGATCGCCTCCTCGATCGCCTCCGTCGCTTGCCCATCCCGGTGCTGGTCGACTGCACGGCGGCCGACGGGATGGAGCGCATCTACGAGGCGGCGCTGGCGCGCGGGATCCACGTGGTGACCGCGAACAAGAAGGCCCTCGCGCTGCCGACCCGCGAGCGGGATGCGCTCTTCGCGGCCGCGCGCCGCGCTCATCGCGACTTCCGCTACGAGACGACGGTCGGCGCGAGCCTGCCCGTCATCGACACGCTGCAGAACCTGGTGCGCACCGGTGACCGCGTGCAGCTCATCGAGGGCTCGCTGTCGGGCACGCTGGGGTTCCTCTCGAACGAGGTGACGCGCGGCGTGCGTCTCTCGGTCGCGGTCCGCAGCGCGCGGGAGCGCGGCTACACCGAGCCCCATCCGCGCGACGATCTCTCGGGCGTGGATGCCGCGCGCAAGGCGCTCATCCTGGCGCGCGAGCTCGGCTTCGCGCTCGACCTCGCCGACGTCGCGGTCGAGCCCTTCCTCCCGGCGCGGCTCTTCGTGCACGACGACGTCGAGGCCTTCCTCACCGCGGTAGCTACTCACGACGAGGCGTTCGAGGAGCAGCTGGCGCGCCTGCGCGGGGACGGCCTGGTGCTCCGCTACCTCGCGACCGTCACTTCGCCGCGCTCGGCCGACGGCGTCGTTGCGGTGCGCGTGGGCCCGCTCGCGGTGCCCGCCGATCATCCCGCGGCGCGCCTGAAGGGGACCGAGGCGCTGGTGGCGTTCCGCACCGAGCGCTACAGCGACACCCCGCTGGTCATCCAGGGGGCCGGCGCGGGCGGCTCGATCACCGCCTCGGGCGTGCTCGCCGACATTCTCGCCATCGCGCGCGCCCGCCGCGGCCGCTGACGCTCCCATGCCTCCGCCGGGGTGGCACATCCGAGCGCTCAGCCGAATCCGCTCCTTCACAATTACGAGGCGCTGTCGCTGGGGCCCTCGATGCCCGACGGCACGCGCTTTCTGTTCGTGACCTCCGACGACAACGCCTCCGCCACTCAGGTCCCGCGCATTCTGGTGCTCGCGATTCGCGGACTGTGACCGCCAGCGCTCGCCAGCGTGCTTCTACCGCGCGGCGAGGAGGCGCTCGATGATCGCCGTGACGGCGAGCTCGGGGTTCTCGGGGTCGGAATCGGGAATGATGTGCTTCGCGTCACGCCAGCGTGTAGCCATCACCGTGACGCCGTTGCACGCGACCTTCCCCGTCCTGCTCTGCACGGTCGCGTTCTCGATCGGCGTGCCGGTGCAACCGCTCGCGGCGCGCCAGAACGCGAACGCCAGGTCGAACGACGTCACCTCCTCACCGCGGGTGCCAAGGCCTCCATCGACGGGAAAGACCGCGTCGTTGTCGCCGTGCGCGAGGATCATTGTCACCGGAGCGACGGCCACCGGTCGCGCGACCGCCGCGCCTCCCCCGGGGCTTGTCGTGCCGAGCGTGCCCGCGAACACCGCGCCCGCGGTCAACGGCAGCTCGGCGGCGAGCCGGTGTACGAAGGAGCCGCCGACATCCCTTCCGAACGCCGACAAGCGCGCCGGATCGAGGCCGAGCTCGGCCACGATGGTGCGAATGAACCCGACGTCGTCGGCCGCAGCAAACGCCGCGCACCCGGTGCAGCTCCAGCCGGTGTCGCCCGTCGTTCCGATCGATCCTTCCGGGAAGATCGCAACGGCTCCTGCGCGTTCGGCGGCATCCTCGATGGCCGCGCGCCGATCGCCCTCGGCAGCTGCCGACGAACGCAGGCCATGAAACGCGAAGATGGCCGGGATCTTCGCGCAGGTGTCGACGGTCGCGGCGCGCGTCACGCGGTAGGCGCGCGTGATCGACGCGTGCGTCGTCGTGCGCGCCGTTCGGCCGACGGGCAGCTCGACGCACGCCAGCGGCCGTCCGTCCGCGCCGGCGTCGAGGGATGCGCGTTCATCGCCTGAGGCATCGCCCTCGGGAGGCGAATTTCCGAGAGAAATGATCGAGCCACACCCGAGGGTCACCACGAGCTGCACGAGGAGTGACGCCAGTGCGATCCCAGCCGCGCGCGAGCCCATCATTCCGTCCGGAGGCCGTCGGCGACGCGACGCATGCGCGGCGCCACGGGGCTCGAAGGGTGCCGTTCGACGAACGCGCGCGCCAGCGTGCGCGCACGCGCTGGGTCGACGAGCACGGCCGCCTCGACGCGGAGCGCCTCCGCCTCGACCGCGAGCGAGCCATACGCGAAGCGCGCTTCGTACTGATCGAGAATCCGATTCGCAGCACCGGCGTCGTGGTTGCGGACCGCTGCGTTCGCCTCGGAGAGCAGCGCGCGCTCCTCGGCGAGCACCGATCCGCGCGGCGCGGGAGGCTGGCCCTCGGTCGCGCTGCCGGACGTGGCCGAGGTGGCCGAGGTGGGCTCCGCCACGCGCGGCGGCGCGACCGGCAGCCCGCGCGCCGGCGCAGCTTTGGCAAAGGCCTCGGTCCCCGACAGAGCTCCCGGCGGCGCCACCGCGAGTGGAGCCGGCTCGACCGGAGGCTGCGCGGCGGGCTCGATATTGCGCGGAGCCGCGCTCGCTTCCTCCGCAGAGGACGGCGGCGCAAGCGCGGGCGCGGGCGCAGTTTCGATCGCGTGCGACGCCGCGATGACCGGCGCCGGCGCCGCGGCCTTCGTCGCGCCCTTGGGTGCGTCGCCTGCGACGGCCCAGGCTGCCGCGCCGCCTCCGGCAAGCGCCAGCACCAGCCCCCACTTCACGATCACCGAACCCGCTACCAGCTTCGCGCCCATCGCGGCCCCACCCGCGCCCGCAGCTCCCGCCCCCGCGCCTGCTCCCGCGGCGCTCGCGCCTGCTCCCGCGCTCGCGCTCCCCACCACCGCAACGACGGTTCCCAACCCGAGAGCCGCGAGCATCTTCTCCTGCGTGCCCTCCGGCGCGCGGTCGTCGCCGCCCGCCTGGAGCGCTGCGCGGAGCACGGGATGCTCTTCGGAGTCGCGGTATCGCCTCGGATCGCTCATGGTCGCACCCTCTCTCGCGAGCGCAGCCGCGCGACGCACCCCTCGTAAAGCTCGCGGGCTCTCCGCAGCCTCGACTTTACGGTGCCCTGCGGGATCTGGAGGACCTCGGCGATCGCGGCGGAGTCCAGCTCTTCGAGCTCGAAGAGAATGAAGACCTGGCGCGCTTCGTCGTCCATGGCATCGAGAATGTCGTCGAGGAACCGCCGCGCCGTCTTGCGATCGGCCATGTCCTCCGCGGACGGGACTGCCTCGGCATCGAGCGGCTCGACTTCCTGCACGAGGTCCTCCGCGCGTCGTCCGTACGAGCGCCGCGTGTGGCTCGCGATCCGCGCGACGACCGCGACGAGGTAACACCGCTCCGAGCCGAGGCGCACGTCGTCCAGCTTGCTCGCGAAGACGAGCCACGATCGCTGCAGGACATCATCGATGTCTCGCTCGTGAACGCCGAAGCGCCGCGCGGTTCGCCACATGAAGTCGGTCTGGGTTGCAACGGCTTGCCTCAGGCGGATCTCGCGAGCGGGCAGAACGAGCGAAGCTTCGACGCGAGGGTCGAAGGCATGCTCTGACGGCTCCGTCACGATGGTTCCACCGCCCTGGTCATGCCCGGCCGCCGCCTTCGGGATCACTTCCATGACAGCCCGGCGAAAATAGTCAGCCCGCCAACGACGGGGGGAACCTCGTACACCGCGATCAGCGGTGAATTCGTCGTGTAGGCCGGGCGGTGGAGAGGCACACCACCGCGGACATCGACCGCGACGAAGAACGAGCTCGAGACTTCGAGAGCCGCGCGGGCGGCAATCTCGCCGGCGAGCCACAGCGCCGGGACGCTCCGCGCGTCTTGCAGCCCTTCGCTCGAAGCGTTGAGCACTCCCGCCTCCAGACCCGCGCACGCCTCGACGCGAAACGGCGACCGCGCCCCAGGAGCGCTTCGCAGCGGACAGATCTGCGGCCGCGCGGTGACGAGCACGAAGGTCGCGCGCCCGACCGACGCGCCCTCCTCCGGCGCCGTGACGAAGCCCGCGGCGAGCGCGGCATACCCGAACGAAACCCGCGCTTCCGCGCCGTAGCCGAGCGACGGCAAGGGCCCGAGGCGGAGCTGCGGACCGACCTCGAATGCGAGAGCCCGCGTGACCGCCGTGGGCCTCGGGTTCGCCGCGTCCGACGGCGGAGCGGGGCTGGGAGGAGCCGTGTTGGGAAGCGAGGGGCTGGACGCCGCGGGGCTGGGGACAGCGGGTGGCGCCGGCTCGGACGAACGCTCGGGGGGCAGAGTCTTGGCCTCCGGGGAGACGGCGAGCGCGGCCACGAAGACGAGCGACCACACGATCTCTTCGCAGTTCGCGTCGCGTAGCTCGCGCCGCGAGCCTGCGCCCGACGGCTCGGTCGTCTCGAGCACACCGACGAACGGCTCGCCTCGACCACCGAGCACCGTCAACGCAAAGGACGGCGGGGCGACGGGAACCACGCCTTCGAGGTGCGCATCGAGCCGACGTTCGGCGGCGTCGCGCGTCGGGCACTCGGCGCTCGCTTCGTAGCGACGGAGCAACCCCGAAGGAGGCGCAGCACGCGCGACCCCCACCTCGAACGAGAAGAAGCCGAGCGCCGCCGCCAGAGCGCCCACGGCCAAGTGAGCTACGTCGCGCGACACGGTTTCTTCCCTGGCCGCCGCCGCGCGCACATCGTGAGCATCCTAACGCACGACGTTTCCCGCTGGCAGCCTTTCCCGCGCGCGAGCCGGGCCATTTGGATCGTTTCACTTTCCGTGATCCCACCGCCTGCCTCCGGGCATTCCTCTGTCGCAGGTTGGATGCCGCCGCCTGTGACGACAAGTTCGCCCTCACCAAGGACGAGTGCATCGACAACCAGTGCCAGAACAACCTGCCTGGCTTCGACAACGGCCCTCTCGTGGCGGCGACGAAGGACATCTGCGCCAGCTTCGATCCTGATTGCTGCTTCACGGCCTCCGCCAAAGAACCAGGGGCCACCGTCAGCAACGCAGGCGTCTGCACCCACACGGACCGACCGACGCTCTCGAGAAGATATAGCCATGAAGACCAATCTCCTTCGCAACGCTGCAACGTCGACTTGGGCCTTGAGTATCGCGCTCGCGCTCGCCTCTTCGTCATCGCCGGCCTCGGCGGCGGGGGAACCGAGCCGCTGGCCCGCCGGAGTACAATCCGTCGAGGCCAAGTCCGGGTCGCTCGTGGAGGTGAAGGGGAACCTCACCGCGGGCAAGACGGTCGACCTGGCCTGGGCAGCGAACAGCAGCGTCGCGTGCTTTCCAGCGACACGCTTCGACGCCTTCCGAGGCAACCACGTCACGTACGCGTCGTCGCTGCCGCGTGAATCCACGCTCACCATCACCGCTGTGCCCGACGACCCGCGCACCGACTTGAGCGTGTTCGCGTACAGCATGGGCACGACCGACTTCACGCACGTGCCGCCGAACGTGCCTTCGGTCACGTCATGCGAGGCGGGCTACGACTTCACGGGTAAGCCCAACCCCGGAGCGTCGGAGAAGGTCGTCCTCAACGCCACGACGAACCCGTACAACGTGGTGATCGGCGTCGCGGGCGCGAAGGGCGTCGTCACCGGTGGGTACACGCTCAAGCTGGAGCTGAAGACCAAGCCCGCCGCGCCGACGAACACGCTGACCGCGACGGCGCTGCCGTCGAACGCGAACGGAGCCGTGACGGTGCGCGGGAACATCGGCGACGGCGCGCCTATCGATCTCGCGTTCGCCGCGCGCTCGGCGGTCGCGTGCTGGCCTGCGACGCGCGACACGTGGTTCGACGGCAACCACGTCGTCTACCGGACGTCGCTGCCCGCGTACTCGGACATGACCATCACCGCCACGCCCAGCGGCGCGGGTGCGGCGAGCGGCGCGGGCGCGGCAGGCGGGGAGCTCAACGTCTACGCATACTCCGTCGCGAACGGCGACACGAAGACGGTGCCGCCGAACGTGACCTCCGTGGTGAGCTGCGAGTCGTCGTTGGCTGCGTCGAGCGGCGCGCCGAAGACGGTGAAGCTCAACGCCTTGAACAACCCGTACACGGTCTACATCGGCGTGGCCGGCGCGGGTGCCGCCAAGGCCGGAGCGTTCGAACTCAAGGTCGACGTGAAGCCGAAGAAGTGAACGACGGGACTGCGTTCCACGCGAATCGAAGGAGAGAGCCAAAGATGTCGAAGCTTGCCGTAGGTATGCTGTGCGGAATCGGATTCGCGGTCGCGGGCGCGCAGGCGTTCGCCGAGACGAAGGCGCCTGCCGCGAAGCCGGGTGCCGTCGTCGTGCCCAAGGCTGCCCCGACGGCC
The DNA here is from genome assembly GCA_043736975.1 of Polyangiaceae bacterium. Classification (GTDB taxonomy): domain Bacteria; phylum Myxococcota_A; class Polyangia; order Polyangiales; family Polyangiaceae; genus Labilithrix. The sequence goes on along the minus strand of JAYTBL010000686.1, from coordinate 1,523 downwards.
GCGCCCTCGGGTACGCCGGCGCCCTCGGGCACGCCGGGTACGCCGATCAGCACGGAGAAGAAGGTGCGCTTCAAGCTGGGCACCGAAGCCTGGAGCGACGTGACCGGTTACAGCGGCGCGGGAGTGAGCAAGCGCGCAGGCGCTGAGCTCGACGCGGAAGGAACCGGGCTCAGCGGCATCGGTATCGAACAGAAGAACTTCGATGACCCAGTCAAAGCCATCGCACAGCAGAAGTGGCTCAATAACGCCAAGGAGCTCGAGCCGAGCTCCAAGTTCGTCGGGTTCTTGTTCCTGGACTACGCTGGACCGCTCGGCGCGGACAACGAGATCAAGTTCGAGCAGCGCAAGTTCGTGCGCGGCATCGCCGTCTGCACGGGCGACGAGAAGAACACCGACGACCGCAAGATCAAGGGCATGAAGCTCTTCTACGCGACGGTCTCCACCACCGCAGAGGTCGATCCGGTCGACACCACGGGCCAGAAGTGGGAGCGCACTCACTGCAAGATCTGGCACGCCGCGAAGTTCTGCGACGCCAAGAAGGTCGCGCGCGCCGCGCGGTTCCACGCCAACAGCAAGGACAAGTGGTTCCAGGGCGCGCAGCTCGAGTGCCTGACGCCCGAGGTCTACTGAGAGAGCGCAACACGATCGGGAAGTGTAACTGTCGCTCAGCACTCGTCGGCAACGCGGGCGCGCGTACAGGCATGATACCTTCGCGGAAATGTGGCGAGCCTCGCTCTCGATCGTCGTGACGTCCGGGTCCTGGAGCGGTGCCGTTCCAACAGCTCGTGCGTTGCACGCAGACCGGCTTCGAGGGCATGAGCTGCGGCTCGCAGTGCTAGGGCTAGCGCGGGCTAGCGCGCGTTCGGCGAGATCCTTCGGGCTCAGCGAGTCGTTGCGACTCTGGCACTCGAGGCGGTCGCCGCTGCTGCTCATCAGCGTTGCTTCAGCGAACGAAGATTTCCATGTCGACCGGCACGGCGGATAGGAAGTGCAATGCCGAGTCGGGCGTCGAGGACAATCCGCTGGGCACATAACCAATAGATTACGGGAGCGCGCCCGTGGAGGGTGCGGGGGGGGGCAAGGCGGCGCGGGCGGAGGAGTGCCGGCCCGCGGAGCAGCTGGCGCGCCTGCGCGGGGACGGCCTGGTGCTCCGCTACCTCGCGACCGTCACTTCACCGCGCTCGGCCGAGGGCAGCGCTGTGGTCCTTCGCCCCTTCCCTCGTGCCAGAAGGGATGCCTTCCGGCGAACTGAGTCACTCGAACTTGTGAAACGGCGCGGAGCTCGCGGGTGCGCTCCCCGGCTCACGCGCCGCGACGAGCGTGAGCTTGAGCCGTTGGTTCTGGTCGGGTACGAGCTTCTCCTTCAGCGTCTGATAGCCCGCGTGTCGGATTTCGACGATCACCGCATCTGCGCTTCTCGGCACCTTGAGGTCGATCGGCGAGATGCCCTTCTTGGCCCCGCCGATGAGGATCATCGCGTGCGTCGGGACGGTCTCGATGTGAACCACCGTCTCCTCGGCGGC
>JAYTBL010000685.1:0-8418 GCA_043736975.1 Polyangiaceae bacterium | reverse complement strand
ACGGGGACGGGGACGGGGACGGGGACGGGGACGGGGACGGCGCTGCGATGGGACCTGCATCGACCGCGCCGGCGTCATTCGCGGTCGACCCGGCGTCGGATCCGGCGTCACCCGCGGGCGGGTCGAACGTGATCTTCGTGTCGCCAGAGAAGACCGTGAAGGTAGGCGGCGTGGCGGCGTAGTTCGCCTCGAGGCGGAGGTCGAAGTGCGCCGTCTTCGCTGGGATCGGCGGAGCTCCCGCGGGCGCAAGGTGCAGCAGCCGGTCGAAGCGAATCGACGCGACCGCGTTGCGACCGGTGTCGCCGAAGAACGCGATGCGCTTCGTCAGCTCGATGGTGTCGAGCGCAGGCAGGATGTCCAGGGTTTCGCCGGGCTTCTTGCCGAGCGAGGCGTCGTCGGCCGTCGCCACGCGCGTCGACCGCGGGAACTCGGTGGCGCGAAGCGCGTAGATGCGCATGGTCGCCAGGCAGTACGTCGTGACCTGATGCACGGCGCCCTGCTTGAGGACCTCGTAGTCGACCTCGTGCTGGCGCGTCGCCCAGTCCGGGTTCAGCTTCAGCGACACCGCGCCCAGCGGGTCGCCCGTGCTCCCGCAGGTCCGCGGCCAGGCGACGAAGACCCGATCCGGAAACATGTCGAGGTTGGTGATCGCGAACGTGATCGCCGGAGCATCCGCCCGCGCGCTCGAGCCCCACAGCAGCGCAGCGACCGCCGCGCTCGCGCCCACCTTCGCCCGGAAGCTAGAAACCCGGCTCATTGCGGGTCTCGCTGAGCTCCCGAACGAAGCTCCGATGACCGAGATCTCCAGCTGCGAACTCCGCTCGAACACGACGGAGGAAATACACGATCTGCGGGCTCTTGAGCCGTCCCTCGACCTCGACCTCGCCGAAGCGGAAGACGCGCGTTCCGCCATCGAGCGTCTTTGACTCGACCGTACTGCCGCCCGCCCCCCCCGCATCCTTCGAAGCGGCGGTCGGACCGCGGTCTTCCTTCGTCGCGAGCGGGCCCGCGTCGTCGGAGTCGGGGGCGAGCGGCTTTCCGGCAGGCTTGGCCGCCGGCTTCCTCGTCGGCGCGAGCGGTGCAGCCGGCTTCTTCGGCTGAGCTCCCGCAAGCAGCGACATCGCGCTCACCGACGCGATGATCACGAACGCGAAAGCCCTGCGTCGCCTGGATCTCATTTCTTCGCACCCGCAGGAGATGGAGCCGGCGCGCCGCCCGCCTTCGCGCCCGCGAGCTGCCGCTCCGCCTCGGCGCGCGAGGGGTGGTCCTTCGGCGCGTCGTCGAGGAAGCGCTCGAAGAAGGGCTTTGCCTCGGCAGGCTTCTTGAGCGAGTCGGCGTAGAGCACACCGAGATTGAAGTTGGCCGCGACGTTGTGCGAGTCACGCTCGAGCACCTTCTCGAGGAGCGCGCGCGCCTCGTCGAGCTGCTTGGCGTTCTTGCCTTCCGACTCCCCGCGCAGCGCCGCTGCGAGCCCGACCTGCGCGGCGGGCTCGTCGGGCGCGGCCGCGAGCGCGCCCTTGTACTGCTCCGCGGCCTTCGAGTACGCGCCGGCGCGCAGCAGCACGGCGCCCATGTTGAGGCGCGAGGTGGTGTCGCGCGGGTCCTCTTGCGCGGCCTTGGAGAAGGCCTGGAACGCGAGCGCGTCGTCCCCGCCGCCGAGGAACACCAGCCCTTGCACGCGGTGCGCGACGGCGCTCTTGGCGTTGACGTCGAGCGCCTGCTTCACGAGGAGCTGCGCCGTGTCCTTCTCGCCCTTGCCCAGATGACAGAGCGCGAGCTCGGCGAGCGCCGTCGCGTCGCCGGGCTTGCGAACGAGCACCTCGCGCGCCTGGGCGATCGCGCGCTCGTGCTGGCCCGAGTCACGCAGCGCGGCGACGAGCAGCGTTCGCGCCTCGAGCGCGCCGGGATGATCCTTGACGAAGTCCTCGAGCGCAGATGCCGCGTCTTTGTTCGAGCCGCGGCGCCGCCGCACCTCGGCGAGCGCGACCGCGACCTCCTCGCGCTCGGGTGCGACGCGCGAGGCCATCCGCAGCTGCTCCTCCGCGCCCGCGAGATCGCCGGCGTTCGCGAGCACCACGCCGAGGTCGAAGCGCGCCTCCCAGAGGTTGGGATCGATGGTGGTCGCCTCGCGGAGCAGCGCGATGGCGCGAGGCTGCGAGCGCGGATCGCGCGCCGCCGTGACGCCCTCGACCATCCGCTGCACCGCCAGGGGATTCGCGGGCGGCAGCCCCTTCTCGGCGACCTTGACCGCAGCCACCTTGTTGCCTCCGCCGCAGGCAGCGACCGCGAGCGAGAGAAACAGGCAGCCGGCAAGTGCGAGTCGAGGGATCACTTTGCGCCCTTCTTCTTCGGCGCTACCGGCTTCGCGGCCGGAACAGGGGCTTCCACTGCCGCTGCGGTCGACGCGTCGTCGTCCGGGACCAGCGTGTTGCCGCTCGACGAAGACGGCTTCGAGGGCGGCTTCGTCGCGGGGGGTGGCCTTGCCCCCGCCGCGGGCGCCGCCGCCAGCGCGGGCTTCTCGCCGCCACGGCGTGGCGAATCGATGAGCGGTGGCAGCGGGGCGGGGGCCTGCGAGCGGATGTCGAAGCCCGTCTCCTTGAACGGCGGATACAGCTCCGCGTTCAGGCGCCCGAGCGCCTCGCGCATCTTCGCCGTCCACTGGTTGTAGATCCCGAGCTCGATGGCCTTCTTCCAGCCATTCTCGTAGGCGTCGAGGCTGCGCTCCTCGATGGGCACCACGAAGGTGTCGATCTGCGTCTGGTACTGCTCCTTGTCGGCATCGGAGAGCCCGGACGGCGGCGGCGCGTCCTTCAGCGACTTGGAGAACGTCTCGTAGGTACGACCGATCTGGTAGAGCGCGGCGGTCGTCCACTCGGCGACGCCCAGCGATACGACGTCGAGGAACACCGACGACGCCTGCTTGAGGAGCTCGGCCTTCTGCTTGAGCCGCCCCGAGAGCTGCTTCACGTCGCCCGAGATCTGGATCTTGTCGAACTTCTCGAGGACCCGCTCGCCCTCCATGTACCGCGCATGCGCGGCCGCGTACTTGCCCTCGGGTCCGAGGTCGCTTCTGCGATGCTTGCCGATGTCGACCGCGGCCTTGAGGGCCTCGTCAGCGCCGCGGTCGTCGCCGTTCTTCGCCAGCGCGGTCGCGAACAGCACCCAGCCTTGCACGCGGTGGTCCTGGTTCTTCGAGCGCGCGAGGTAGCGGCGATAGAGATCGGCCGCCTCCTTGTTGCGCCCTGCGTTCTGGTGCGCCTTCCCCATCTGGAAGACCACCTCGTCGGCGTCGGCGGAGGTGCCGTACTGCGCGAGGAAGCGATTGCCGTTGGTGATCGCCTTGTCGTGCTCGCCGGTCGCGACCCGCAGCACCACCGCGTTGTAGGCCGCGTCCTTGGCGTGCTCGTACTTCTGGTAGTTGGGGTGATCGCGATCGGCGAGGCCCGCGATGGCCTCGTGGAACTCCGCCGACTCCGCGAACAGCCCCATCGACTGGAACGTCGCCGCGGCGATCCACGCGCCGTGCGGCGACTCGGGCCGCGTCGCGTACGCCTTGCCGGTGACCAGCTTGGCGGCTTCCTTCAGCACCTCGGTGTCGCCCGCCTTCTGCGCCGCGAGCTCCGCGTTCACGCACGCCTGCGCCGCGCGCGGATCGCTCGGAAACTCCCTCGCCGCGCGCAGGTACGCGCGCGCGGCGTCACCGTGCTCGCCAGCCGCCGCCTTCTGCTCGCCCTGCTTGAAGACCGCCTGCACGATCAGCGTGTCGAGCTTCTTCTGGTTCGCCTCGCTCGAGAACGCGGGCGCGCTCTTGAGGCGCCGCGCCCAGGTCTCGATGTTCTCGTAGTTCTTCGCGCGGTTGAAGGAGTCGAGGATCAGCTCGCCGGCCGCGAGCGCGTACTGGCTGCGCGGGAACTTCTCGAGCAGCGAGCCCCAGATCTTCACCGCCGAGTCGTAGACGCCGTAGTCGTAGTACTGCCGCCCCTGCCGGAAGAAGAGCTCGGGCAGCGCGGGGTCGTTGGGGTACAGCTGCGCATAGAGCTCGAGCGCCTCGGCGAACTTCTTGTCGGCCTCGGTCTCCTGGAATGCGCTCCCCGAATCCCCCGAGCGCTGCTTCTTGCGCGCCTCGAGCTCGCCGAAGCGCACGCGCTCCAGCGCCGCGATGGCGTTGTAGATCGCGTCGTGCCGCTGCGTCTTGAGCGGCTCCTTCAGCGCCTCGTCCTTGGGCATGGCGCGCGCCGCGGCCATGTACTGGGTCGCGGCGTCGTTGCCGCGGTCGAGGTGGTGGAAGTAGATCTCGCCCAGGTAGTAGTGAATCTGGAAGGCGTTCTTCTCCCCCTCGAACTTCGAGAGATAGACGCCATAGAGGCCGGCGGCGCCCTCGAACTCCGCCTTGCTGGTCTTGTCCTTTTGAGCCTTCGCGTGCAGCTGCAGCGCGTGCTCCTTGAGCTGCTTCTCCAGGTCCGCGGTCTGGCGCGAGACCACCGCCGGATCGCCCTGTGTCTTCGCCCAGGGCGAGCCCGTCGCGAAGCCGGTGACCGCGCGCTCGTAGGTGGCGCGCAGCTTCGGCCAGTCCTCGATCGCGTTGTAGCCCTGCCCGATCTGCAGCACCCAGCCGCCCGCCTCGGAGCTCGCGGGCTCGAGCTTCAGGAGCAGCTCGTAGGCCTCGATCCCGCGGTCGTAGTGCGCCTGGTCGTAGAACTGCACCGCGAGCGCGCGCACCACCTTGCCGGCGAAGCGATCGCCGCCGATCTTGGTGAGGAACCCGTACACGTCCTGCGCGGTGTTCTTCTCGTCCTCGGTGAAGACCTCGACGAGGTACTTCAGCGCCTCGGCCTGGAGCTCGTCGAGCTGCTTGCGCTGCGCGGCGTTGGTCTTGGCGCCGCCGGAAGACGTATCGGTCACCTCGAAGACGCTGACGAAGCGCTTCGCCGCCTCCTCGCTGCGGCCCAGGCGCCACATGCACCAGGCGCTCTTGAACAGCGCGAGGCCGTAGAGATCGCTGTTCTTGTACTTGAGGACCTCCTCGTACTCGACGAGCGCCCCCGCGTAGTCGTACTTGCCGTTGAAGAGCGACTCGGCGCGCGCCATGTGCGCGTCGGCCACGAAACGCGAGCGCGGGAAGTCCTTGAGGATGCGGTTGAAGCGATCGAGCGCCTCGTCCTGCTTGCCTTGCTCGTAGGCGAGGAAGCCGTCGATGTAGAGCGCCAGATCGTACTGGCTGAACCACGGGTAGTCCTTGAGGACGCGCGCAAAGAGATCACGCGAGGGCTGGAAATTGGGGTCGATCGAGGGCCCGCGCTGATCGACGGGCTTCGCCTCCCAGGCCTTGAAGCGCTCGACGAACTGCTCGCGCTCGAGCTCCCACTTCAGCTCGCCGAGGCGGAGGAGCGCCTCGGGCATCTCGCGCGTCTCGCGCGGCGTCTCGGAGACGAAGGTGGTGAGCAGCCCGATGGCCTCGCCGCGCAGCGACTTGATCTGCGTGATGTCACGCTCGATGCGCGACTCGAGCTGCTTCTCTAGCTGCTTGCGCAGCGCCTCGGGGATCTTGGGGCCGCTCGTGGTGGGTCGCCCGCCTGGCCCGTTGAGGCCCGAGGCGCCGCTGCCCGAAGCGCGCTTGGTGCCGGGCTTCGCCACCGGGTTGGCGACGATCGCGGTCTCGGCCGCGGCGCGCACGCTCGACGTCGCAGGCACGCCCGCGCCCGGCGCGGGGGCAGGGGCAGGTGCAGGAGCGGGAGGCTTGTTGCGCTCGTTGGGCGCAGCGCCGGCCGAGGCGACCGCGCAAGCGAGCGCCGCCGTCCACGCCAGAATCAGCGCCGTCCTCGCTCGCTTCACTTGAGCCCCTCGCTCCCCACGAATTCGTCCGGCCAGTCGTCGCCCTCGAACGGCCAGTACTCCTCGTTGTCGCGCAGGTAGCGCGCGGCATCGAGCGAGTCGAGCGCGTCTTTGGGGAGGTAGCCGGCGTTGATGGCCTCGATCTCCACCTCGAGCGCGCGCTTCTTGCCCAGCACCGACTCGATGCGCCCGAGCCGCGCGCGCCGCAGGAGGCGCGAGAGCCGGAGATCGAGGCGCCGCAGCGCGTCCTTGGCGAGCGCGGTCTCGGCGGCCCCGAGCTCGACGCGCACGCCCTCGAGCTCGCGCCCCAGCGTCGACGCGTAGACGGTGTCGCTGCGCAGCAGGTCGGGCAGATCGGCGCCCCCGCTCGCCTTGGCGTCCGCCGCCTCGCTCGCCGCCGGCGATCCCGCGCCCAGGCGCGCCTCGAGATCGGCGAGCTCCTTGCGCAGCGGCGTGATCTTGTCGGCGGTCGCCTTCGCCTGCTCGAGATCGTCAATCTGGCGGCGCAGGCCGTCGATCGCGGCGCGCGCGTCCTGGGCCTTCTCGAACGGATCGCCGCGCTCCTCGACCTGCGGGCGAACGCCGCCGGTGGTGGCGAGGCTGCGCTGCATGTCCCCGAGGGTGAGCGACGCGAGGCGCAGGCCGCCCGACTCCCGCTCCAGCACCGCGCGCTTGCGCGAGACCTCGCCGTAGAGCGGGTCGATGCGCACCAGCGCCGCCACCGCGCGCAGCTGATCGGGCGTGACCGAGACACCGGGCGCGTCGTTGCCGCCGGCATCGGCGCCGGAGCGCGCCGCCGCGAGGAGCGCGCGCGTGCCACGCTCGCTGCTGCCGAGCCGGCGCGAGGCGTCGCGCACCGGCTCGTACTGCTTCACGAACGCGACGAGCTTCTTGTCCGCCTCGGGGAAGCGACAGAGCGCGAGATCGATGTACGCGTCGAGGATGCGCGCCTCGTCCTCGTAGCGATGGTGCGCCTTGAGCGTGACCAGCTCGTCGAGCAGCTCGCGCGCGCCCTCGTAGTCCTTCTTTTCGTAGCGCGTGGTCGCGGCCTCGTAGAGCGCCTCGGCGAGGCGGTCGGAGTCGCGGGGCACGAGGTAGTAGTAGTAGCGCGCGTCGTCGAAGCGGGCCTGCTCGTGGGCGACGCGCCCCAGCGCGAGCCGCGCGAGGTCGCGCACCGCGAAGAAGCGCTCGTCGGCGAAGACCGGGGTGGTGCGGTCCTGACGCTTCGGGTCGGCGACCTTGCAGAAGAGGTTCTCGCCCTCCTTCAGGCGCCCGCGCTCCACCTGGAGGATCCCCGAGAGGTAGGTGGCCTGCGACCAGAAGCGCGAAGTCTGCGGGACCTGCCCGTACGCCGCGAGCGCGCCCTCGGGATCGCCCGACGCCTCCTTGGCCTTGCCCATCAGGTAGGCCACCTCGCCGCGGATCTCCGCGGGCGCGTTCGCCGGCACCGTCTCGAGGTCCTTGAGGCCCGCCTGGTAGTTGCGGGTCTCGAGCGCGATCTCGACGAGCCGCCGCACCGCGCGCCGCGCATAAGGACCGTACTGCTCCCATGCGCCCTTCTGCGCGATCGACCGCCGGAGGTAGGCGCGCGCAGTCTCGTGGATCCCGGCCTGCCCGAGCGCCTGACCCAGCAGATAGAGCGCCGCGCGGCCCTCCTGCGTCTCGGCGACCTGGTCGAAGCTCGGATGCTCGACGACCTCGGTCATCTTGGCGATCGCCTCTTCATGGCGTCCCGCGGAGACGAGCGCCTCGGCATCGGCGACGCGCCCCGCCACGTACTCGACGCGCATCCCCTCGGACGAGCCGAGCCGCCGCTTCGCCATCGCGTCGTGGTAGGCGCGCATGCGATCGCCGCGCGTGGGGTCGGGCGGCGGCGGCGGCGCGGGAGCCGAGGGCGGCGCCGGCGGCGCCGGCGGCGCCTGTGCGAGGACGATCGGCGAGAGCAGCGCGATGGCGAGGGTCAGCGAGAGCGGCGCGCGCGATCCGAGGCGGCCCAGCATGCTACTTGCCGACCGGCTTGGCGACCGCCTTCACCTTCAGGCGCAGGTCGTAGGAGCCGCTCTTGTCGCCGGGGAAGTCCTTGCCCATCGACGAGTCGTCGATGATCTTCACCTCGACCTCGACGCGGTTGTCGCGCGGGACGTCGATGGTGAAGCGGTTCTTCTGCGACGTGCGGAACGACTCGTCGCGCTCGTCCTTGCGATCGATGTCGATGGTGACCGCGTGGCGACCGGGCGCGACCGCGTGATCGTAGACGATCGTGGAGTCGGACGCGGTGAACGCGGCCGGGGCGGTGTAGACCACGCCGTCGTCGAGCGAGACCGTGAGGCGCGCGATCTTCCCGTGATCTCCATCGGTGCGCAGCGCCACCGCGATGCGCGATTGATAGAGGTTGTCGCTCACCGCTGCCACGCGCGCGCGCAGCGCGGCGATGTCCGCGAGCAGGCGATCGTAGTCGACGGGCGTGCCGGCATCGACGCCGCCCGGTGACTCCTGCGGCGTCGGATTGAGCGGCGAGGGCCGAACGCCGCCGTCCCCGATGTCGGCGGGCGGAGCGGGCACCGGCCCGGTGCTGGCGCTGGAGGC
>JAYTBL010000684.1:0-8427 GCA_043736975.1 Polyangiaceae bacterium | reverse complement strand
CCGTCTTCGCCCACCGCAGCTACTGGGACATGTTCCTCGCGCCCTCGCCGCTCGAGCACACCTGGAGCCTGGCCATCGAGGAGCAGTTCTACGTGGTGTGGCCGCTGGCGGTGGCGGGCATCCTGATGCTCGCGCGCGGCGGTACGCGCGGCGTGCGCTGGGTCTGCGCGGTGAGCGTGGCGCTGGCGCTCGCGTCGATGGTCGCGCTGACCGTCCTCTACGAGGGCGGCAACACCGCGCGCGTGTATCTCGGCACGGATACGCGGGGCGCCGCCATCCTGCTTGGCGCGGCGCTCGCGACCTCGGGGCTCGCGCCGCCGGGCGCGGTCGCGCGCCCCCGCGAAGAGCGCCTGCTCGACGCGCTCGGCCTGGCGGGCCTCGTGTTCCTCGGCGCCGCGTGGTGGCGGCTCGACGGGCAGGACGAGCTGCTCTACCGCGGCGGCTTCTGGGCGACGGAGCTCGCGGACCTCGCGCTCGTCCTGGTGGCGGTGCGCGCGCCGCGCGGGATCGTGGCGCGCCTCCTCTCGCTCTCGCCCCTGCGCACGATGGGAGAGATGAGCTACGGCGTCTACCTCTGGCACTGGCCGATCTACGTGGTGCTCACCGAGGAGCGCACCGGCCTTCCCGCAGGGCGCCTCCTGCTGGCGCGCCTCGCGCTGACGCTCCTCGTCGCCGCGCTCTCCTACCGCTACCTCGAGCGACCCATCCGCCAGCACGGCCTCGCCTGGGGGCGCCCGCTGTTCGTGGTGCCGGCGTCGTTCGCGCTGGCCGTCGTCTTCGTGCTCAGCGCCACGCGGGGCGCGATCGCCGCCGATGCGCCGCGGGTCGCGAAGGAGGGCGCACTGACCTTCACGCCGGCCTCGGCTGCGGCGCCCACCGAGCCCCCGGACGCCTCGCTCACGCCGGACGCCGGCCCGCCGCTCAAGGTGCTCGTCGTCGGCGACTCGGTGGGCATCGCGCTGGGCAGGCGCATGGGCTGGGACGGCAAGAGCGACAACATCAAAGTCGAGCAGCGCGCCATCGGCGACTGCTCGATCCTCGAGGACTACGTGCCCGTGCACTCGATGGCGGGCTACCCGCACGGCAATCCCAACTGCGCCGGATCGTGGCTCGAGGACGTGAAGGAGCTGCACCCCGACGTCACGCTGGTGGTGATCGGCGGCGCGTACTTCTCGACGGTGCGGGTCGGCGGCAAATGGCGCCGCGTCCGCGAGAGCGGCTGGCACGACGCGTACGTGAAGCGCCTCTCCGCGCTGCTCTCGGAGATCGCGCCCTTCAGCCGGCGCCGCGTCGTGATGCTCGCCGCGTACCCGGTGGGCAAGTGGCAGACCCCGACGCTGAACGACAACGTCGACTGCTTCAACCGCACCTTGCGTGACGCCGCCGCCGCCGCGCGCGCCGAGGTCCTCGACCTCAACCCCTACCTCTGCGCGGGCGCTGGCCACACCTGCCTCATGATCAGCCACGACGCGCCGGTGCGCCCCGACGGCCTGCACTTCGACGGGCCCGGCGCCGAGGACACGTCGCGCTGGGTGCTGGCGCAGCTGCGCGCTACGGACGGTGTGCAGTGACGCACGTGGTCGTCGATCCGAGAGTGATCAGGCGCGTGATCAAGCATCAGCGCGGCCTCTCGGGCTTCGGTCTGGAGGTTCCCCACGGTCATTGCTGCGTGGTGGAGCGAACGTCGCTCCTCACCGTCGTCACCGACGCCGAGCTCGGTCGTCCCGGCGCGGATCTGCCCGCCACCATCATCCTGGTGGCGCGCCCCGAGCACCACGACGCGCAGCACCTCTGGCGGCGCGCGTTCCACGGCTTCGTTCACCGCCAGCTCGAGGAGCGCGTGCGCGACGGGACGCTCACCCAGCAGCTGGTGCGCGAGCGGATCAACCGCCTCGGGCAGACCGAGTTCGACGAGGTGCGCGCCGTGCTGCGCGGCGAAGGGCTCCTGTTCGATGGCGCCGACGATCGCGAGACGTACATCGAGTTCGCGGCGTTCTACCTCGAGCTCCTGCAGTTCGAGCCCGACTCGCTGGACGAGTTCTTCCCCAACATCCGCGAGCACCAGCCGGTCGAGGCGGCGCTCGCGAGCGACGTCGACGTCGACGCGATCCTCCATCCGTGCCGGCCTGCCGGGGCCGCGGATCTGAAGCCCGGACGGAGGCCGCCGCCCCTGCCGTCGCTCCAGTCGCCGCGGGCGGTGATCCGCGAGTCGAGCGCCGGCGCACGCGCCTCGCGGCTCTCGAGCGGCTCGACCACGCGCGGCAGCCTGGTGCACGCGATGATCGCGCCCGGTTCGACCGCGGCCACGGCGGCCATCGAGGAGCTCGCGGCCCGCCTCGAGGCCGCGCTGCTCAAGCCGGGCCGGGCGCCGGAGTCCGCGCCGTCAGCCGACGAGTGGTGCGACGTCCTGCGCGCGCTCGCCGCGGCCGCTACGCGCGCGGACTCGCCGCGGGCCGTCGAGGCGCGCATCCTCCACGATCTGCAGAAGGCGTGCGTCGATGCCGAGCGTCCGCGCTTCGCGGTCGACGTGGTCACGTGGGTGACGTCGCTCTTCCGGCGCCCGATCGTGCGTCCGCTGCCGGTGGTGAGCGTGGTGCGCGTGGCCCGGCACCTCGCGCATGCGTTCGAGAAGTCTCACCGTGCGACGCTCGCCAAGCCCGATCGCAAGCTCCTGGAGCGCGTCTTCCGCGATGCGCTCCGCTGCGCGAACGAGAACGCGCGGCGCGCCATCAGGCCCGAGCTCGAGGGCGTGCTCGACGCGGTGGGCCTCGCGCCCACGTGCGTGCCGGAGCGCGTGGCGCGCGACAAGCTCGCCGAGGAGGTCCTCGACCTGGTGCTGGCGCGCGGCTCGCTCGGCCTCTCGGAGCTGCGCGACGCGCTGTCCCGCAGCAGCCTCAAGCTGCCCAACGTGCGGGCCTCCGAGCTGCTCGTGGGAGACGCCGTGCTCCGCGCCGACGCGCTGCTCGCGGAGCGCCTCGACGGCGTCTACCGGCGCGGCGAGATCTACCTCCGCTATTTGCAGAAGGTGAGCTCGCTCGCGTTCGGCACGAAGCCCGGTCAGCTCTTCACGCTGCACGTCGCGCTGCCGCTGCTGCTCTCGTTCGTGCTGCTGGAGGGACTCCAGCATCTCGCGCATCCCATCGCGCGCGCCCTGGGCCACCGCCACGTTCACCTGCTCAGCGCGCCCTCCTTCCTGGTTCTCGCGGCGTTCTTCTACGGCGTGATCCACAGCCTGCCGGTGCGCAGCTTCGCGCGCGGCGTCCTGCGCGGCGTCGGCGGCGGCCTGCATGCGATCTTCGTGCGCCTGCCGCTCTACCTCCTCTCCTCGGCCCCGGTGCGGGCGCTCCTGCGCGGGCGAACGACGTCGCTCGTCGCCAAGCCGCTGCTGGTCGGCGCGCTGGTGTACGTCGTGGCGCGGCGCCTCGGCCTGGAGCGCAGCGAGGCGCTCATCGGCGCGTCCGGGTTCGTGCTCGGGACCGCGGTGTTCCTCGGTACCGCGATCGGCCTGCGCGTCGACGAGACCGTCAGCGATCTGATCATGGGCCGGGTGCGTGAGCTCTCACGGCGCATTCTTCCCGGCCTGTTCGCGCTGATCCTCGAGCTGTTCCGCGCCTTCGTGGAGCGGGTGGAGCGCGGCATCTACACCGTCGACGAGTGGCTCACCTTCAAGGAGGGACAGGGGACCCTGGCGCGGGTCGCGAAGGGCGCCCTGGGCGCGGTCTGGTTCGTCGTCTCGTACCTGCTGCGCGTGTACGTGAACGTGCTGATCGAGCCGCAGGTGAACCCGATCAAGCACTTTCCCGTCGTCACCGTCTCGCACAAGATCATCCTGCCGCTCAGCCCGACCATCCTCGTTGCGTTGCGCTCGCCGCTCGCACCGCTCGGCGCGGTGGCCTCGAACACCATCGCGGGGAGCACGGTCTTCCTCCTGCCGGGCGCGTTCGGCTTCCTGGTGTGGGAGCTGAAGGCGAACTGGAACCTTTACGACCAGAATCGCTCCCGGACGCTCGAGCCGGTGCGCATCGGCCATCACGGCGAGACCATGCACGGCCTGCTGGTCGCCGGCTTCCACTCGGGCACCATCCCCAAGGTCCACGCCAAGCTGCGTCGCGCGGTGCGGCACACCGAGGCCAAGGCCAACGCCTATCGCGCCACGCTCCACGAGGTCGAGCGCGCGCTCGAGATGTTCGTGGAGCGCGAGCTCGTGGGTCTCCTTCGCGAGTCGGAGCGCTGGGTGGAGGCCGCGGCCGGCGAGCTCTCGGTGCACGCCATCGAGGTCGGCTCGAACCGCATCCGCCTCGGCATCGCCTGTCTCGACGTCGCGCCCGACGTGGCGTGGATCCACTTCGAGGAGCAGTCGGGGCTGCTGCTGGCGAGCGTCGCGACGCCGGGGTTCATCACGGTGCTCGCGCCGCAGCCGCGCGCGGTACTCGAGACCGCGCTGGCGGGGCTCTACAAGAAGGCCGGGGTCGATCTCGTGCGCGAGCAGATCGCGGCGCTGCTCGGTGACGGGATCCCGTACGACATCGCCGACGAGGGGCTGGTGGCGTGGCCGGGCAAGGGCTACGAGTCGGAGGTCGTCTACGACCTCGAGGGCCACGGCCTGCTGATCGGCACCGCGCGCGGCGCGCCGCTGGCGAAGGCGCCGCCCACGCTCGACGCGGAGCGGCTCATGTTCCGCAGGCAGGACATCCGCTGGGCGGCGTGGGTCGAGGCCTTCGCGAAGGACGCCGCCGCGCCGCGCGTGATCTCGGGCCCCAGCTTGCTGAAGTAGGCTTTCGTGCGCAAGATGGCGCGATGGCCGCCGCCGTGAGTCCGAAGGATCAGCTCATCCACGCGTTGCTCGAGCTCCATCGCGAGCTGCTGGCGATCGTGCGGGCGGAGCACGAGGCGGCGAAGGGCCCGATCGGCGGCGCGGGCGCGTTCCTCCAGCTGCTCACGCAGGACGAGGCGTTCGCGTGGCTGCGTCCGCTCTCGATGCTGATCGTGGAGCTCGACGACCCGGAGGTGCTGGCGAAGGTCGGCGGCCCGCGGGCGCTGGGCGAGGCCGCCTTCGCGTCGGGCAACGCGTTCTCGGATCGCTACGCGCCGATCGTCGCGTCCACGAAGTCGCTGGCCGCCGCCCACGGCGAGGCCATGCGCGCGCTGAAGGCGCTTCCCGCGCGACTGACGGACTGACACGCGCGCGGCGCTGGAGCGCGCAACGGCTGTCACTCTGTCGCGCCGCGGGCGCCCCGATCGCGCGGTTTGCCGGATCGCGTGCAGGGCACATCCGTTGCAACCCGACCAGGCGATGCAAGAGAGCGCACGACCGACGAGCCCCGCGAACGGACCCAGCCCGCTGCGGAGGCTGCTGCATCGCTGGCTCGTCCAGTACAACCCCCTCTACCTGCTGAGCGCGACGCTCGTTCTCGGCGGCATGATCCTCTGCTCGCGCGGGCTCGCGGCCGACGGCAGCACGCTCGGCGAGCTGGGCATTCCCGTGATCGCCGAGGTCTACGCGGGGCTCATGATCGGCGGGGCAGCGCTCCTTATGCGCCTCGGCCAGCGTCGCCCGGCGGTGATGCTCGCGCTGATCACCGCGCTCTATCAGTGCGACCTCACCCTGCACACCGAGACCTGCTTCCTGCTCGGCGCGGCCGGCATCGCCGCCTCGGCGGCCTGGCTCGCCGTGTTCGTGGGCAAGCTCTACGCGCTCGCGTGGGCGGTCCGCGTGCGGCCCTCACGCTCGGCGATCGGCACTGCCTCGCTGGGCGCGGCGGGGCTCGCGATCCTACCGCACGTGCTGGGGATGCTCGACGACCGCGGCGGCACCGCGCTCCTCGCGGTCTGGCTCTTCGGCCTCTTCTCGATCGGCCTCCATGCGTCGCGCGGCGCGGTGAGCGCCGTGGCGCTCGATCCTTGGGGGGCGACCGTGCTGCGCCGCTCGTTGCGCGCGATCTGGATCCTGTGGTCGCTCCTGCTCGTGCTCCACGTGGGCTTCTGGTCGCTGCACTATCCGGTACGCCTCGTGGCGCTGCTGCCAGTGGCGGTGCTGGTCCTGTCGGGGCGCATGCAGAGCGAGGCGCGCGTCTGGGCAGCGGCGGTCGGCTCGCTGGTGTTCGTCGCGCTGCAGCTCCCCGAGCTCTTCGCGGTGACCTCGCTGCTCGCCGCCGCGGCGCTGGTCCAGCGCGCGCTCCGCCCGCCGCGCGTGACGGTCGTGACCGAGCGCCCGCGCACCGACTCGCCGTACCGCGTGGTCGACGAGGCGCGTCCCGACCCGCGCGAGGTCACGGCGCAGCGAGTGGAGCGCGCCCCGATCGCGCCCGACGCGCGCGGGCGCGCGACCGGGCGGCTCCTCACCGGCGCGCTGTTCGGCGTCTACCTCGCCGTCTGGACGTCCGGCTGGCAGGGTGGCACGTGGCCGGCACACGTCCTGGCGCTCGACGTCGCGCTCACCGCCGCGGTCCTGATCCTCGCGCTGCGCCAGCGGATGCGCATCGCGGTGGCGCCGCTCGTCGCGTCGTACGTGCACTTCGCCGTGCAGAACGGCATGATCGCGGCGCCGCACTCCATCGTGCAGTGGGGCGCGGCCGCGGTCGCGCTCGGCTTCGCCCTCCTCGTCACCTCGCTGGTGGCGAGCTATTGCTTGCGCGACGTCGCGCCCGAGGACGCGACGACGGCCGGCGGATCGGCGCAGCAGCGGAAGCCGATCTGGTAGTAGCGAAAGTCCTCGGCGTGCCCGTCGGTCATGGGGCGGCAGCGGCCGCGGACCCAGCTCCAGTAGCCGCCCTTGAGCCCACTGCTGTGGGGCTTGCCCTTCTCGTTGACCACCCACTCGTCGACGTTGCCGGTCAGGTCCTGCACGCCGTAGCCGCTGATGCAGCGCGCGCGCGAGCCGCTCGGCTCGCCTTGCCAGAGGCGCTTGGCCTCGGCGTCGCGCTTGTCGACGCGCCGCAGGTCGGCCTCGTGCGGGTTGATCGGCGCCTTGTCGATGTTGCAGGCGGTCGCGTCACGGACGAGCCCGTAGGGGTAGGCGAGGCGCTCCGGTCCTTCGCAGGCGAGCGTCCACTCGCTCTCGTTGCACAGACGCTTGCCGGACGAGGTGCAGAGCGTCCGCGCCTCGTACCAGTTCTTCATCACGAGCGGATTCTCGCCGGCGATGTTCGGGTACTCGAAGCGGTCCATGCAGAAGTGCTTCCGTACGGTGGGCGCGGCGCAGCCCTCGGACTTCGCGAACTCGGCGCAGCGGAGGCCGGGCGTGGACACCCACCGGATGCACTTCTGTTCGGGCAGGTCGGGGCAGTAGTCGCCTTCGACGTCGACCGTCCCTTCGGGACAGCCCGCCCCGCCCGGGCCCGGGCCTGCGTCCGCACCCGCGTCCGCGCCGGGCCCGTCCGACCTCGCGACCCCGGCATGCCCCACCCCGATGACGACGATCGCCGCCACGATTCCCAGCGACCAAGCGCGGTTTCCCACGCTCCGAGGGTATCGGATCGGCCTCCCATGCGCGATTTTCCGGCGGAATCTCCGTAGCCAAGCTAAGTGAGGGCGGACGATGACCGATGCGCTCCTCACGCACGAAGTGAAGCGGCGAAAGACGTTTGCGATCATCTCGCACCCCGACGCCGGCAAGACCACGCTCACCGAGAAGCTCCTCCTCTACGGCGGAGCGATCCAGACCGCCGGCGCGGTCAAGGCGAAGCGCGGTCGCGCCTCTGCGGTCAGCGACTGGATGGAGCTGGAGCGCGAGCGCGGCATCTCGATCACCACCAGCGTCATGCAGTTCCCGTATCGCGGGCTGCAGATGAACCTGCTCGACACGCCGGGCCACGCCGACTTCAGCGAGGACACCTACCGCACGCTGCACGCGGTCGACGGCGCGGTCATGCTCCTCGACTGCGCGAAGGGCGTCGAGGCGCAGACCAAGAAGCTCTTCCGCGTCTGCAAGCAGCGGAGGATCCCGATCTTCACCTTCGTGAACAAGATGGACCGTCCGGGCCGCGACCCGTTCGAGCTCGTGGGCGAGGTGGAGAACGTCCTCGGCATCGGCGTCTACCCCATCACCTGGCCGATCTTCCGGGACGACGTGTTCCGCGGCGTCTACCACCGGCTCGCGCACCGCGTTTACCTGTTCGACGCCGAGCACGCGAAGTCGAGCGCCGCGCACGGCGCCGAGATCCCGCCGGTCACTGTGAGCGGCCTCGAGGATCCGGTCCTCGAGGAGCAGCTCGGTCCCCGCGGCTACAAGCAGCTGCGTGACGAGGCGGAGCTGCTCGAGGCCGCGGGTGACGCGTTCGATCCCCAGCGCTTCGCGATGGGCGACGTCTCGCCGATGTTCTTCGGGAGCGCCATCAACAACTTCGGCCTCGAGGCCTTCCTCGAGAGCTTCTGCGATCTCATGCCGGCGCCGGCGCCGCGCGAGACCACGATGGGCAGCATCAAGGC
>JAYTBL010000683.1:0-8430 GCA_043736975.1 Polyangiaceae bacterium | reverse complement strand
ACTACGCGCGCAACAAGGTGGCGGGCGGCGATACGCGGCGCGGTCCCAAGCAGGCGCCGTGGGGCGGCACCGTCGACTACGACTACATGCTCTGGATCGACAGCGACGTCTTGTTCCGCTTCGAGGACTTCCTCGCGCTGCTGAAGCACCAGGTCGACATCGCCGGCGGCGTCTACCTCATGGCCGACGGCCAGCGCTTCGCCGCGGTCGAGACCATGGACCCCGAGGCCTTCCGCACCGCGGGCCACTTCGACTTCCTCACCCCGGCGGCCCTCGCTCGCCGTGAGGGCCTGGTGACGGTCGACTACTGCGGCTTCGGCTTCGTCCTGATCCGGCGCGGCGTCTTCGAGCGGCTCGAGTACCCCTGGTTCCGGCCGGTCTGGATCGACATGCCGGGAGGGGTGCGCGAGTTCACGTCGGAGGACGTCGGGTTCTGCATCGAGGCGAAGAAGGCCGGCCTGGTGATCCACGTCGATCCTCGGGTGATCGTGGGCCACGAGAAGCCGGTCGTCCTGACGCCGAGCCTGCCGCTGCTCGCGGCCTGACCGCTCAGCGGCGGATCGCGACCGTCTGGAACCTGTTCCTGGCGTGGGTGCCGTTCGGCTGCGCGCTCGGGATCCGTGCGCTGCACCGGCGGCGGCTCTCCGGGCCCTTGCTGGTCCCGCTCTTTCTCGTGTGGCTGGGCTTCCTCCCCAACGCGCCGTACCTCGTCACCGACTTCGTCTCCCTGCGCACGTGCGCGCACGTCGTCCGCGTGCGCGCGGGATCGCTCGCGGTGCTCGCGTTCACGCCGCTGGTGGCGCTGGCGACGGGCTTCGGCATCTACCTCGGGCGGTTCTTGCGCCTCAGAACCTGGGACGTGGCGACCAAGCCCGGCACCGTCCTGGTGCAGACGCTCTCTCCCCTGGTGGACCCCCTCGGGCACGTCCACGCGTGGTCGTTCGAGCGCTGAGCGGCGCTACCAGCGCGCCTCGTCCACGCCGAGCAGCCCGGCGGGCCTCTCCCAGCAGGGCGGAGGCAGGCCGGCGATCCGTCCCGGGCAGCGCACGCGGCGGAGGGGGCCGAAGCTCGACGTGGCGGGCTCGCGGTAGGCGTCGGCGACGGCCTCGGTGAGCTCGGGAGCGCGGGGATCGCCGTGCTCGCCGAGGCTCGCGAGGAGCGCGGCGACGCGCGCCAGGGAGATCTTCGCGGTCGTGGCCTCGCCGCGCAGCCGATCGGTGAGGGCGCGGCACCCGGCAGCGGCGAGCAGGTAGCCGGCGCCGTGATCGAGCGCCTGGCAGGGTAGGGGGGTGGGCCTGGTCGCGCCGCTGGCCTCGGCGCCGCGCGCCGCGATGCCGGTCGACATCTGGAGCAGGCTGTCGAAGCCGCGTCGCTCCTGCCACGGCCCGCTCCACCCGTAGGCGTCGAGCCGCAGGATCGCGAGCGCGGGATTGTCGGCCCGAAGGACCGCGTCGCCCAGGCCGAGCCGCGCGAGCGCGTCGCTCCGGAAGCCGCAGACGAGGAGATCGGCCTCGGAGGCCAGGCGCAAGAACGTGGCGTGTCCTTCCTGCGAGCGCAGGTCGAGCCACGCCCGGCGCTTGCCGGCGGTGGTCTCGGGGAGGAGCGCGCCGACCTCCTCGAAGCCCGGGGGATCGATGCGCAGGACGTCGGCGCCGTACGCGGCGAGGAACCTCGTGCAGACCGGCCCGGCGATGACGCGCGTGAGATCGAGCACCCGGACGCCGGCGAGGGGACGCTCGGCGGGCGGCAGCGGAGCGTCTTCGGGCAGCGCGCGGCGCGCCGCGATCACGAGCGGCTCCGCGGCCACCGCCTGGCCCTGCGGGTTGGCCGCCCACTCGGCGACGGTCCGCATCCTCGCCGCCGCGCCGCCCTCGCGAACGATTGCAGCCTCGACGTCCTCGGCGCTGCGCCCGGCGATGGCGCGCGTGACGTCTTCCTTCGTTCCCGCCACGTCGAGCGCGCGCCGCGCCGCGCTGCGGTGGTGGGCGTAGTTCGTGTGGATGCGGATCCAGCCGTCCGCCGCGGCGTAGTCGCCGGCGATCGGATCCCAGGTCGGCGGGAGCTCCCACCCGGCGGGCGTGACCAGGCGCTCGCTGCAAAACGCGGCGGCGGCATGCGGCCGCTCGATCTCCACGGCGCGCGCCCGTTCCCCCGAACGCGCAGCGTGCAGCGCGGCGGCGGCCGCCGTAGCCAGGGCGACGAGCGCGGTCGCCATCGTGCCCAGGTCGTAGACCGACGGCAGGCCGCCGGCGGCGCCCGAGATCCGCGCCTCCGGCAGGGGCGGGGCGCCCTCGCCCAGGGCATCCCAGAGCGAGCGCAGCACGGCGTGGTGGTCGTTGGTCATGGCGACAACGTTGGAGCCGCTGGCGCGTCCGGTCAACGTTGACTATCGTCCACGTTGATGAAGCGCAACCTGCTCACCAGCGTTCAGGTCGCGCTCCGCCTGGGGATCGAGGTCCGTACCGTCTACGCCTACGTGAGCCGCGGCGTCCTCTCCCGCACGCTGGCCGAGGACGGCCGCAGCAGCCGCTTCGACCCGGCCGAGGTGGACGCGCTTGCGCGCCGCGGGCGGCCCCGCAAGGGGACGACGCGGGTGGGCGGGATCGACGTCTCGCTCGCCACCGCCATCACGCGCGTTACGCCGGAGCGCCTCTCCTACCGCGGGCACGACGCCGTCGAGCTGGCGCGCGTGGCCTCGTTCGAACAGGTCGCCGAGCTGCTGTGGACGGGCGAGCTGCCCGCCGCCCGCGCGTCGTTCGCGTCGTTCGCGGCGCCCGCGGACGCGCGGAAGGTCCTGCGCGCGCTGCGCCAGGCGCTCCCGCCGGCGAGCGGTCCGCTCGATCGCTTCGCGGCGGCCGCGGCGGCGACCGCGCCGCTGGTACCGCTGCGCGTGGATCTCCAGCCCGCGGCGGTGCGCGCGCAGGCGCGCCGGCTGATCGCGACGTTCGTGGAGGCGCTGCCGCGCGGGTCGAGCCGCGCGGTCGACGGCGCGAGCATCGCCGCGCGCCTCTGGCCGCGCCTATCCCCGGAGGCGCCTACCGCCGCGACCATCGAGCTGCTCGACGCGGCGCTGGTCTTGCTCGCGGACCACGAGCTCGCGACCTCCACCATGGCGGCGCGCGTCGCCGCCTCGACGCGCGCCAACCCGTTCGCGGTGGTGCTGGCGGGGCTCGGCGCGCTGAACGGCCCGCTCCACGGCAGCGCGGCGATCGCGTGTCATCGCCTCCTGCTCGACGCCGCGGCCTCGTCGCCCGAGCAGTCGGTGGCGCGGGCGCTGGCTACCGGCCCGCTCGCCGGGTTCGGTCATCCCGTCTACCGCGGCGACGATCCACGCGCGGTCCATCTGCTCGAGCGCGCGCACGCCGTGGCCTCGCGCAAGGAGCGCGCGGTCGCCTTTGGCGTGCTCGCCGCCGCGGTCACGGTGTCGGGCGCGCGCCCGAACGTCGACTTCGCGCTCGCGGTCGCGGCGTTCGTTACGCGCATGCCGCCCGGGGCGACCGAGGCCATCTTCGCCCTGGCGCGCACCGCCGGCTGGATCGCGCATGCGCTCGAGGAGTACGGCGAGCCGCCGCTCCGCTTCCGCGCGCGCGCGATCTTCGTGGGTCCGTCCGTCGAGCGCGCTCAGCAGAGGTGAGCGGACCAGATCGCGAAGAGCTCGTCCTCGGTCAGGTCGTCCTCGTCGTTGCTGCACGAGCCAGGCTGCAGGGTGTTCATCTTCCGGAACGCCTCGTCGATGGGCACCAGGGCGGCGGTCGCGCTCGCCTGGGGCACGAGCGAGAGGCGGCCGCGGCCCTTGCCGGAGCGCGGCGCGGAGAGCGTCTCGAGGAGATCGTCGGCGTAGTCGAGCGCCGCAGAGGGCGCAAAGCTCGGGTGGGACATGCCGAGAGAAACGGCCCGCGCTTCCGGACCGTTAAGCCGCCCGCCCGCTCAAGAACTCGTACGCCGCGCCGTTCATCCCCAGATGAAGATCCTCATCATCGACGACGCGCGTTGGCAGCGGTCCCAGCTCACGAGGCTTCTTCGTGAGGCGGGCCACGAGGTCGTCGTTGCGTGTGACGGCCTGGAAGGTCTCGAGCGCCTCGACGAGGGGACTTCGGCGGTGGTGTGTGACCTGCTCATGCCGAACCTGGATGGCTTCGGGTTTCTCGAGGAGCTCCGTGCCCGTGGTAGCGCCGTGCCGGTCGTCATCGCGTCGGCGGACATCCAGCGGACGTCGCGTGAGCGATGCGAAGCGCTCGGGGCCCGGCGCTTCGTGTCGAAGCCCTACAAGCCGGCTGACCTCCTCCAAGCGCTGACCGAGGCCGTTTCCTCCGAGCTCAGCTCGTGCTGAGCGCCGACCGCGAGGACATGTTGACGGAGCTCGTCAACATCGGGGTCGGGCGCGCGGCGTACACCCTCAGCGAGATGGTCGACTCGCACGTGGGCCTTCACGTACCGCGCGTCTCCGTGGACGGACGGGGCGCAAGCGCCATCGCAGCGGGCGCGGCGGGGCTCTCGGCATCGGTGGTACGGCAGGGGTTCTCCGGCGGTCTCTCCGGCACCGCGTCGCTGGCCATCTCGCTCCGGTCGGCTCGCAGCCTGGTAGCAGCGTTGACGCGCACGAACTCGGAGGAGATGAGCGTCGACGCGGAGGAGCTCGACGCTGAGCGGGAGGCCGTACTCACCGAGGTCGGGAACATCGTGATCAACAGCATCCTCGGCTCCCTGGGAAACATGGCCGCGCTCGACCTGACGTTCGGGCTTCCCCGCTACGAGGAGGGCGTGCCCTCGGCGTACCGTCTGGCAGAAGATACCGCGGTGGTGGCGGTCAGCGTGCTCTTCCAGATCCAGACTCACTCGATCGCGGGTGAGCTGGCGGTCGTGTTCGACGCTTCGTCGCTCGACGGGGTCTGCGACGCCTTGCTCGATGACAGTCCGGGGGCCGAGGATCGGGCGTCTCCGTGAGCGCCGAAGAGGAGCGGTTCGAGGTGCTCGACCACCTCCCCACCGGCTGCGTCGCGCTCACCGCGACCGGAGAGATCCTGTTCTGGAACGCCGTGCTCGAGGCGTGGACGGGCTGCCCGCGTGATCGGGTCCGGGGGCGATGCCTCTACGACGTGTTCCCGCGCCTCCAGCAGGGCAGGTATCGCTCTCGCATCGAGCAGACGCTCCTGCTCGGGGCGCCAGCCGTACTCTCGGCGCTGCTCACGCCCGCCTTGTTCGCTCGCCCCGGGGATGGGGATCGCCGCCGCTTCGAGCAGGTCACGATCACGCGACTCTTGCGCCGGCTCGGGGCTGCGGACGCCGTCCTCATCACCATCTGCGACGTGACCAAGCAGTTCGAACGCGGTGAGCGCTTCCGTGGTCAAAAGCGCCGCGCCAACGCCGAGGCGGAGCTCCGCCGCGCGCAGTCCGAGGAGCTGAAGATCGCCATGGCTGCCGCCGAGTCGGCCACGAGGACCAAATCCTTGTTCCTGGCGTCGATGAGCCACGAGCTGCGGACCCCCATGAACGGCGTCCTCGGCATGGCAGACATCCTGCTCCACTCGGACCTCACCGCGTGGCAACGAGAGAATGTCCAGGTGCTGCAGGCGAGCGCATCGAGCCTCCTCACCGTGCTCAACGACATCCTCGATTTCTCGAAGATCGAAGCGGACAAGCTCGAGATCGAGTCGATCGCGTTCGACCCCCGCGGCGTCGTCGAGGAGAGCGTCATCCTGGTGGCGGAGCTCGCTCACGCCAAGCAGCTCGAGTGCACGGCCATCGTGGAGCCGAGCGTTCCACTGCGCGTCATGGGCGACCCGACGCGCCTGCGCCAGGTGCTGCTGAACCTCCTCTCGAATGCGATCAAGTTCACGAATACCGGCGAGGTCGTCGTGACGCTTCGCGTGGTGGATGGCGCGAGCGGCGCTCGACTCTGCTGCGAGGTTCGGGACACGGGCGGTGGCATGTCGGGTCCCACCTGCCAACGGCTCTTCGAGCCCTTCACGCAGGCTGCCGCGTCGACCAGCCGCCACCACGGAGGGACCGGACTCGGACTCAGCATTTGCCGGCGTCTGCTGCGCCTCATGGGGGGCGACATCCTCGTCCACAGCGAGCTCGGTCGAGGGAGTGTCTTCCGCTTCGAATTGCCCGCGCACGCGGCGGTCGATGACGGCAGCGACCCGAGGTCTGCGGGCCTCCAGCAAGCCGTACGCGCCGGCATCTGTCTCGTGCACGAGGCCTCGGCGGCAGCGCTGCAGGCGCAGATCGCGAGCCTCGGCGGAGTCGCCGTCGTCCTCCGGCCCCAGGAGCTCTCGACCGACAATCGGCAAGGCCTCACCCACATCATTCTCGATGCCGTGAGCGCCGCGAGCGCGGAGCTCCGGGCCTCGCCGCCGCCGCCTGGGATCGCGCGCGTTCTGGTCGCGCGGCCGTCGTCGAGCCGCGGAGTGCCGCCGCCTGGCTTCCGCGCCGTCATCCCCATGCCGTGCCGGGCAAGCAGTCTCGAGGCGGCGCTCTCGCCGGCCCTTCCGCGCGTCGTCGTTGCGGCGCCTCTCGAGGCCGTCGCGCTCGGCATGCACGTGCTCGTCGCCGAAGACGACCGGACGAATCAGCTCGTCATTCGCGCGATGCTCGCTCGCTTTGGCTGCGAGGTCGAGATCGTCGCGAACGGCCTCGCCGCGGTGGAGGCCGCCACCTCGTCCACCTACGATCTCGTGCTGATGGACATGCAAATGCCCGGGATGGGCGGCTGTGAAGCCTCGATGACGCTTCGTCGCGAGGGGTACGCGGGACCCATCGTCGCGCTGACCGCCAGCGTCCTCGCCGAGGAACAAAGCGCGTGCCTCGCCTCAGGCATGAACGAGGTGCTCACCAAGCCCGTCGATGGCTCGTTGCTCCACGCCACCTTGCGGCGCTTCCAGGAGCAGCGGAACGTGGCGTAGACCACGGCTGGCGTCCACGGCGGGGCTACTGCGCGGTCCGCGCGTCGCGAATCCGCGCCACCACCGCTAGCAGCTCGGCGCCGTCGCCGATCTTGCCGAGCGCCGCTACGGCGCCCATGTGCGTGATGACGGCCTTCAGCGTCTCGCCGAACTCGCCTACCAGCTGCCCCGACATCACGATCACCGGCGTCTCGATCGTCAGCGCACGGATCTGACGCAGGCAGTCGAGCCCGTCCTCGTCGGGCATGTACATGTCGGTCACGACGAGGTCGAAGACCTCTCGCGCGAGCAGCTCGAGGCCGTCACGGACCGACATGACGCTCTCGACGCGGTGGCCCGCGCGCTGCAGAGCGCGGGTTACGCGTGAGCGCGACGATGGGGACGTGGCCGCCGATCACGGCATCGCGCGCCCGGATCTGCGTCGTCGCCTCGAGACCGTCGAGCTCGGGCATCTGCACGTCCATGAGAGTGACGTCGAAGGTCTCGCTGGCCGCCTTGGCGACGGCTTCCGCGCCGTTACGCGCGCGCTGCATCGCGTGGCCCAGCTTCTCGAGGAAGGCCTTCGCGAGGAGGGCGTTCGTATCGTCGTCCTCCGCCACCAGCACGTGCAGACGGCGCGTGCCGACGGTCGCGGGCGCCGCAAGGCTGACGCATCGCGCCGCGTCGGTGCGCGAGCACGGTTCGCAGAAGGTGGGTCGGGGAGGCTCGTCGGCGCAGCTGATGCTCTGTCTTGGGGCTGTTGCCGTGGCCAGTGACCACGCCGCGTCGACCGCCGGGACGGGCGAGCCCACGACCAACGGCGGGGCGCGCATCGACACCTCGAACGTGGTGCCCTGTCCGAGCTCGCTGGAGACGCTCACGCTGCCGCCCATCCGCTCCACCAGCTGCTTGACGATGCTGAGGCCGAGCCCGGTACCGCCGAAGCGACGGGTCGTCGTGGTGTCGGCTTGCTGGAACGGCTCGAAGATCCGGGTCATCGACTCGGCGGCGATGCCCACGCCGGTGTCACGCACGACCACGCCCAGGAAGTCGCCGTCCTGCGCGATGTCGACGTTGATCTCGCCGGTCAGGGTGAATTTGACGGCGTTCGCGACCAGGTTTCGTGATCACCTGTCGGACGCGGGCTGAGTCGCCGATGCTTGCCGCCGGAACCGCCGCTTCCACCGCCGCGGTGAGCGCGACGCGCTTCTCCGTCGCCTTCGTGCCGAGCGACTCGACGATCTCGCGGACCAGCGCGCGGACATCGAAGCGCCGCTCCTCCAAGACCAGCTTGCCCGCCTCGATCTTCGAGAGATCGAGGATGTCGTTGATCAAGCCGAGGAGCGCCGAGCCCGAGGCGCTCACCGATCTGGCGTAGGCGCGCTGCTCTGGAGTGAGCGCCGTCTAAGGCAAGAGCCCGGTCATACCGAGTATGGCATTCATGGGCGTTCGGAGAGCCGGGTCGCGCCGCTCGGCGCCTCTTCTGCGACGAAGTGCGCGCGCATCGCTGCACGCGGCCAGCGCTCCGGCGATCAGCGGCTCGCGG
>JAYTBL010000682.1:0-3435 GCA_043736975.1 Polyangiaceae bacterium | reverse complement strand
ACTGGGGAGCTTCCTTCGTCGGAGCTTGAGGCGGCCAAACACCTGACGGTCACAACTGATCCGAAAGAACTCGCTAACGCTGACTACATCATAGTCGCGGTGCCCACGCCCGTTGACATTGCCCATCAACCGGATTTTTCACCCTTGATCGGCTCCAGCACGAGCGTCGGAAAATACCTGAAAAAGGGCGCGATCGTGGTGTACGAATCGACGGTCTATCCCGGCGCTACGGAAGAAGTTTGCATACCTGTTTTAGAAAAACATTCCGGCCTGAAATGGATGAAAGATTTCCACGTCGGTTATTCACCCGAGCGCATCAATCCTGGCGATAAAGAACATACCCTCACTAAGATTTTGAAAATCGTGTCCGGTGACGACGCGGAAACCTTGGAAAAAGTTGCGCAATTGTACGAGAGCATCATTATCGCCGGCGTGCACCGCGCGTCCAGCATCAAGGTCGCGGAAGCCGCGAAAGTGATCGAGAACACCCAGCGCGATCTTAATATCGCGCTGATGAACGAACTCGCGTTGATATTCGATCGCATCGGCATCGATACGATGGAGGTACTCAAGGCGGCGGGTACGAAGTGGAATTTTTTGCCGTTTCGCCCCGGCTTAGTCGGTGGCCATTGCATCGGCGTCGATCCCTACTACCTCACCGCCAAGGCGCAGCAGGTCGGCTACCAGCCCGAGGTCATCCTCGCGGGCCGCCGCATCAACAACAACGTCGCGCCCTTCCTCGCGACCAAGATGACGAAGCTCCTCATCGAGAGCGACATCCCGGTCAAGCGCGCGCGCGTCGGCATCCTCGGCCTCACCTTCAAGGAGGACGTCAACGATCTCCGCAACAGCAAGGTGCCGGACATCATGAAGGAGCTCTCGTCCTTCGGCATCGACGCCGTCATCCACGATCCGCACGCCGACGCCGCCGAGGCGATGCACGAGTACGGCGTGAAGATGACGAAGTGGGAGGACATCCGGAACCTCGACGGGCTCATCATCGCGGTCGGTCACAAGACCTACCGCGACATGGGCCAGGAGAAGCTCCTGTCGCTGGTGCGCCACGGCGGCGTGGTCGTCGACGCCAAGAGCATGCTCGACCCGGCCCAGATGGGCGACCGCGGACTCCGCTACTGGTCTCTCTGATCCTTCTTCCCTTCGCCTTCTGGAGTCCTCAGCATGTGTGGAATCGTTGCTCACGTCGGAGCGCGCGACTGCGCTCCCATCCTGGTCGAGGGGCTGCGGCGCCTCGAGTATCGCGGCTATGACTCGGCGGGTCTGGCGGTCCACACTGGCCGCGGCATCGAGATCGTGCGCGCCGTCGGCAAGCTCGTGCACCTCGCCGAGGCGCTGAAGAAGAACCCGCTGCGCGGGAGCACCGGCATCGGCCACACGCGGTGGGCGACGCACGGGCGGCCCAGCGAGCGCAACGCGCACCCGCACACCTCGGGGCCGGTCGCGGTGGTGCACAACGGCATCATCGAGAACCACGCCACGCTGCGCCGCGCGATGGAAGCGCGCGGCGTCCGCTTCGCGAGCGACACCGACACCGAGATCGTGGCGCATCTGGTGGCCGAGGGCCTGCAGCTCAAGGATCGCTGGGCGCACCAGCCCTCGCTCGAGGAGGCGGTGCGCTTCGCGCTCGCGCAGGTGGTCGGCGCGTACGCCATCGCGGTCGTGTCGAGCAACGAGCCCGACAAGATCGTGGTCGCCAAGCACGACTCCCCGCTGGTGCTCGGCCGCGGCGACGGCGCGTGGCTCGCGGCCAGCGACATCCCGGCCATCCTCATGCACGCCCGCGACATCGTCCTCCTCCAGGACGGCGAGATGGCGACGCTCACCGCGAAGGAGGCGATCCTCACCAAGCTCGACGGCACGCCCGTCAGCCGCGTGCCGAAGCGCGTCGAGTGGAGCATCGAGGAGGCGGAGAAGGGCGGCTTCGATCACTTCATGCTCAAGGAGATCCACGAGCAGCCCAAGGCCATCGAGGCCACGCTGCGCGGGCGGATCGAGAGGGGCGGCTGCGAGGTCACGCTCGACGGCCTCGGGATCGACGACGCGCAGGCTCGGCAGATCGGCCGCGTGTACTTCGTGGCCTGCGGGACCAGCTCGCACTCCGCGATGGTCGGTCGCTACTGGATCGAGCAGCTCGCGCGCGTCCCCGCCATCGTCGAGATCGCGAGCGAGGTCCGTTACCGCGATCCGGTGTTCACGCCCAACGATCTCGTCATCGCGGTGAGCCAGAGCGGCGAGACCGCCGACACGCTCGCCGCGGTGAAGGCGGCGCGCGCCCAGGGCGCTCGCGTCCTCGCGGTCGCCAACGTCGTCGACAGCGCCATCCCCCGCGCCGCGGACGGTGCGCTCTACACGCATGCCGGCCCCGAGATCGGCGTCGCGTCGACGAAGTGCTTCACCACCCAGCTCGCCGCGATGCTCATGTTCGCGGTGTGGCTCGGTCGCAAGCGCGGCGTCCTCGCCGACGCCGAAGCACGGAGCATCCTCGGCGCGCTGGCGCGCACGCCCGGCCAGATGCGCGAGCTCGTCGCTGATGGCCCGCACGTCGCGCAGGTCGCCACCACCATCAAGGACGCGCGCGACGTGCTGTTCCTCGGTCGCGGCACGCAGTTCCCCATCGCGCTCGAGGGCGCGCTGAAGCTCAAGGAGATCTCGTACATCCACGCCGAGGGCTACGCCGCCGGCGAGATGAAGCACGGTCCCATCGCGCTCATCGACGCCGATCTCCCGGTGGTCGTCCTCTGCCCCAAGGATCGCAACCACGAGAAGACGCTCGGCAACATGCAGGAGGTCCGCGCCCGCGAGGGCCGCGTCCTGGTGGTGGCGACGCAGGGCGATCGCGACGCCGCGGCGCTCGCCGAGGCGGTCTTCACGATGCCCGAGACGCACGAGGCGGTGCTCCCGCTGCTCTCGGTGATCCCGCTCCAGCTGCTCAGCTACCACGTGTCCGTCCTGCGCGGCCTCGACGTGGACCAGCCGCGGAACCTCGCGAAGACCGTCACCGTCGAGTGACCTTGCGCACTCTGCTCCCCATGACCCTCAGGTCCCGGTGGATCGAGCGCGATCCCGGCGCCGGCTCGCGCGGCCTGATCGCGCTCGACAACCTCGGTTAAATCAGCAGTTGTAGGACCGGCCTACCTTCTCCCACCACGGCATGGGGCCTGCAGTCGTTCCGGCTGTGATGAAGCTCTTCGCCGCCACCGTCATCGCCCTGGGCGTGCTCGGCCTGTCGGCCGAGGCCTCGGCGTTCTGCCGGTCGACGACCTGCCGCTCCACCGGCGCGAAGGAGTGCGCGACCGATCAGGACAGCTGCCCCGCCGAGGGCGCGAAGCTCTACTGGCCGACCAGCTGCATCAACTTCGCCTTCAACCAGCAGGGCACGCAGGACCTCGATCCCGAGGAGACGTTCGCCGTGATGCG
>JAYTBL010000681.1:0-3436 GCA_043736975.1 Polyangiaceae bacterium | reverse complement strand
GCTCGCCGGCGTGCTCGCCGGCGTGCTCCTCGGTCCAGCGCAGCGCGATCATCACGTCGTCGAGGAGATCGTCGATGGTGGCCTCGGGTACCAGGCGGTAGCTCTGCACGACGGTGACGATGCCGCGCGCCGCGAGGGCCTGGCCGATGGTCCCGTAGAGGCCGGTGAGCGCGTGGTAGTAGTCCTTGTCGCCCGCGATCCAGTAGCCACCGTGGACGAAGTGCACCACCGGCGCCCCCTTCGCGTTCTTCGGCGCGTAGACGTCGAGGCGGTGCTTCGGGTTGGTACTGCCGGGTCGGTAGACGACGTCGCGCGTGACCGTGATCTCCGCGGCGCGCGGCGCGAGGCGTAGCCTCGTGGAGTGACGCGTCACCCAAGCGAACGCGAAGAGGCCAGCGCCGGTGGCGAGCAGCGGAGCAGCGAGGAGCCAGCGCTTGCGCTTCACCATCGACCTCGGGGCGACCTCGGGGCATGATACCCGACGGCTACTGACGCCGTCGCGGTGACGTGCGATATTGGGGAGATGGTATCGAATGAGCGACGGCGTCACGTCCGTCTCAAGCCCACGCCCGAGCTGCCGATCCATGTTGCGCTCGCGAGCGACGGCATGATGCGCGAGGCGCTCGACGTGATCGATCTCAGCGTGAGCGGCCTGGCGCTGTCGTCGGCGGCCCTGGCCGAGACGAAGAGCGGCGACAAGCTACGCCTGCACATCACGCTGGGCTCGACGCCGGAGCACGTGGTGGAGGCGACGGTCCGATGGTCGTCGGCAGCCGGCACCGGAGTCGAGCTGGTGGACCCGCCGGCGCGCACCGCGCAGGGGCTCGGCAAGTACATCGCCGAGCTGCTGGAGCGCGGCGGCTCGTCGTAGCTGCGGGACCTGGCCTCAGGCGAGGCGCGCGGCGACCGCCTCGGCGGAGAGCACGGCGGCGTCGATGCCCGAGCCGTGGAACGCGGAGCCGGTGAGGTGGATCGCGTGGGCGCCTAGCTGCGCCTCGACGCGCGCGATGACGCGGCGGTGCTCGGGGCTGAAGACCGGCAGCGCGTGCGGCCAGCGTGACACCCACGAGCGCTGCGGCGACCCCTCGATCGGCAGCACGCGCCCCAGGACCGAGGCCGCGCGCGCCTCCCACGGCGTCTCCGCGTCCAGCTCGATCGCGGTGGGCCGGAAGAACACGCGGAGCGAGACCGCGCCTGGGGGCGCGCGCTGGGCGAACTTCGAGGTGGTGAAGGTGCACGCGCGGAAGCCCTCGAAGGGCTCGCCGACGACGAACCCGGTGCCAGCCAGCGCGTGACCGACGCGGCGCGCGTCGTAGCCGAGGGAGACGGTGACGCTGGAGAGCGTCTCGGCGTGCGCGAGCTCGGTCTCCCCCAGCACCGGGACCAGCAGGCGCGCCGCCGCGACGCTGGAGGTGGCGAGGACCGCCGCATCGTAGAGGACGCCATCGACCCGCACGCCGCCGCCGTCGATCGCGAGCGCGGCCGCGGGCTGCACGAGCTGGACCTCGCTGCGGGCGCGCACCGCGAGCGCCAGCATGTCGGTCAGGGTCTGCATGCCGCCGGCGAAGGTCCGGATGCCCGCGCCGCGCGCGGACGGCGCGACCTGGAAGCTGAGCGCCTCGGCCGCCTCGCCGGGCGCCAGCGCGCGCAGCTCGTGGCCGTCGAAGCGGAAGGAGGTGGTGGCCTCCTGATCGAGGAGCGCCATCCATCCATGCTCGTCGACGGCGGCGCCGTTGCTGCGCGCGAGATCGGCAGCGAGCCGCGGCACCGCCTCGCTACGCGCCACGAAGCCCTCGGCGCCGAGCTCGACGATCCAGCCATCCTCACGCACGGTGGAGAGCTGTCCGCCCAGCTGCCCCGCGGCCTCGAGCACGGTGACCTGGTGACCGGCGAGCCCCAGCCGATACGCCGCCGTGAGGCCCGCGAGGCCACCGCCCACGACTGCAACGCGCTTCATGCGCGCCCGAGTGTAGCCCAATGCGACGCCGCGCCATCGGGACGGCATCGCCGCCGGCGGCTCGCGTCGAGCGGGCGCAGCATACGTCGCCTCGTGCCCTTCGGATCGCCAATCATCACGAGCGCGGGCGGCACCATCACCCGTGACGGCCTCGATCCGTCACATTCACGCACGGACCGTTAGAGAGCTACCGCGAGGGGTCGGGACGTGCCAGAACTAGGGCTCCTCGAGGCGGCGTGCGTCTTGCACCCGCGCCCACGTCCTCGCGCTGCTTCCCATGAGCTCCCCCCGCCCGCTCCGCTCTGGCCTCCGCTCTGGCCTCCGCTCTGGCCTCATCGTGTCGCTCGCGGCGGCGGCGCTGGTGCTCCAGGCAGCATGCGCGCGCTCGGTGAACGAGGAGATCCCGTCGGACCCGCTGCTCTTCGCGCCCGACGCGACGAAGCCGGCGGCGCTCGTGGCTTGCGTGCAGACGGAGTGCCCGGCCCCCTGGGCGACCTGCCCGGGTACGGCGGGGCTGTGTACGACGGATACCAGTCGCGATGTGAATCACTGCGGCTCTTGCGACACCGCGTGCCGGCGTCCGCCCCGGGTCTTCCACGCTACCGCGGTGTGCACCGGCGGCAAGTGCGGGCTCGCGTGCGACGAGCTCTATGCCGACTGCAACAAGTCGGAGAAGGACGGCTGCGAGACCTCCACCTCCGACGATCCGAAGAACTGCGGCACCTGCGGGAACGTCTGCAAGGACGGCGACATCTGCTGGCGCGGCGCGTGCGGCTGCCCGAGCGGCTACACGCAGTGCGGTGACGACTGCAAGCTGCTCGACTCCGACCGCGACAACTGCGGAGCTTGTGGGAACCTGTGCCGCGCGCCCGCCAAGGACAACCCGGCGTGGATCTGCGGCCCCGGCACCACGCCGACCAACACCCTCTGGACCTGCGCGAGCGCCGCCTGCATCCTCGACTGCAAGCCGTACTTCGGCAACTGCAACAACAACCTGTGCGCCGACGGCTGCGAGATCGACCTCAAGACCGACCGCCTGAACTGCGGCTCCTGCGGCAACGCCTGCGAGGCGAACCAGGATTGCGTGGAAGGTACATGCATCTGTCCCGCGGGCACCACGCGCTGCGGTGACGTCTGCACCGACCTCGCCGTCGATCCCGACAACTGCGGGGAGTGCAGTAACCCTTGCCCCGGCCCCACGCCCTCGCGCGGCCGCGGGGGCAAGGTCTCGCGCGGCAGCCCCTCGTGCAGCGGCGGCAAGTGCGACTACACCTGCTTCCCCGGCTTCGCCGACTGCAACGGTCGCCTCGACGACGGCTGCGAGATCGACATCACCAGCGACCCGAAGCACTGCGGCAACTGCGGTACGCAGTGCAACGCCGCGCTCGGCCAGCCGTGTGTGCTGGGCCAGTGCCTGACCAAGGCGTGCGAGCCAGGACCGGGGATCTTTTGAAATCGACGATCGCCTCCCACGGGCTC
>JAYTBL010000680.1:0-8455 GCA_043736975.1 Polyangiaceae bacterium | reverse complement strand
GGGGTATGGACGAGGCAGAACGCGACAGTTGATGGCAGGCAGGTGTCCGAGTGGATACGACGAGCTCGCTCATGGGACGCCTGGTCGGCCGACCGCGTCGTGAGTTGCTTCGCTTCGGCGAGCCGACCGCCTCGCTGCTCCTGACTCACCCCTGCGCGGGCGTGCGCTCAGGCGCGATCGGCGCCGCGGACCACCGCCGCGACGCACTGCAAGCCGCCGACCGCGGCCGCCATTCCGCCGCGCTTACCGAGGAGCTCGCCGAAGCGATTGAGGGCGTTCGGCGTCTCGAGGGTGGTGAGTCGGGCGGTGGCCATCGTCTCGGTGTACACGCGCTGCCCCGCCCCCTCGCCCAGCACGCGCGCGAGCTTCGATCGCGCGAGCGCGGCGAGGTCTTCGGTCGGTGCCGGCGTGTGGTTCACGGGGGGTCAGGTCTTCGCCTGGGCGATTGCCTCGAGCCGCCGCCGCGCGTCGTCGCGTTCGGCGCGCATCGCGAGCAGCGCAGCCTCCACGGCGCGGCTCTGCTCGACCACGTCGGCGGCCATCGCCTCGGCTGCGGCGCGCGCTTGCTCCGCCTCACCGTAGAGGCGCGCGTTGTCGACGGCGACGCCGATCCGCCGGGCCAGCTCGGTGGCGAAGGTGAGGTCGCGCGCCCCGTAGAGGCGGTTCGATTCGGCCGAGACCAGCG
The DNA here is from genome assembly GCA_043736975.1 of Polyangiaceae bacterium. Lineage (GTDB taxonomy): Bacteria > Myxococcota_A > Polyangia > Polyangiales > Polyangiaceae > Labilithrix. The sequence goes on along the minus strand of JAYTBL010000680.1, from coordinate 7,770 downwards.
TCAAGGCGCCGATCACGCGGTCTCTCACGAACAGCGGAACGCACATCGAAGAGCGCAGCCCCAGCGAGCGGATCAACGCCAGCACCTCGCCGTCGGGGATGCTCTGCACCAGCAGCTCGTCGGGGATCTCCTCGTGGACCTCGGGCTTGCCGCTGCGGATGACCCCGTAGAGCCCCTGCGGGTCCTCGGGCTTGGGCGGCCAGCGACGCCAGAACTCCCAGGCGGTCTCGACCTTGAGGGGTCGACGTGAGCCATCGTCTCGCGGTCGACCTTGCCGTCCTCGCCTACCAGGTCGATCGCGCACCAGTCGGCCATCCTCGGCACGACCAGCTTGGCGACGTCACCGAGCGTCTGCCTGCGATCGAGGGAGGTGCCGAGGACCTTGCCGGCCTCGATGAAGAAGCGCTGCTGCTCGTCGAGGCGATGCTCGTCGTCGATGTCGGTCGCGGTGGCCACCCAGGCGGCCGAGCCCTCGCTCGCGCCCTCGAGGGGAACCAGCCGCGCGAAGTGCCAGCGATACACGGAGTCGCGGGCGCGGCGCAGGCGGTAGCGCATCTCGTAGGGCGCACGCGTGAGCATCGCCGCCTTGACCTTCTCCACGAACGGCGGAAGGTCGTCGGGATGCACCAGCGTGGCGGCGCCGACGCGGAGCGTCTCCGCGAGATCGAGCCCCGTGTACTCCGTCCACTTCGATTTGAAGTAGGTGGGCGTACCCTCGGCGCTGGTGGTCCACACGATGTGCGGGATGGCGTCGGCGAGACGCGCGTTGTCGAGCAGCTGCCGGCGCAGCGACGCGACCTCGGCTGCGAGCTCGTCGTTGGTCATCCCTGGCGCGGCAGCAGAGGAGGCCATGGTGCGCGCAAGAAAAGAATCAACTCGCGCTCCAGGCAATGGTTTGGCAGCGATGCGACTTCTTTCCGCGCAGCTCACGGCGCATCACTCAGGACATGGCGCTGTGGGACGGCAGCCCGCCGCGGACGCGCAGCGCGCCGTCGCGAGGTCGGCGCTGAGGATGACGCGGTAGTCCTGCGGATACGATCCTTCACAGTCGATGGGGGACTTGTCGGGATTGAGCGGCGCGAACGCCGGCTTTCCGCGAAACTCGAGCTCACCGCTCGGCAGGACGTGCACCGCGTCGGCAGGGCTGAGGCTGTTGGTCTTGCCGCCCTTCGACGCGAGCTTCGACACCACGAAGGTGCCCTTGGTCAATGCGCCGGTCGTGGCGTCGACGACACCGATGTAGCTGACCTTCGACGAGGCCCCTCCGTCGCCGTAGCGGTCCCCCCAGGTGCCCTTCGCGGCGCCGTCGAGCTCCGAGCCTCCGCCGACGATCGAATAGACGACGTAGACCGTGGAGTCCCCTCTCCAGGTGAGCCCGTAGGCTCGGCCGTCCGGACCGCCGGTCTCGCTGCGCACGCACCACCGCTCGACGCCACTGTCGAAGCGCGCGATGAGGGGATTCTGATTCTGACCGACCTGCTCGAAGCCGACGTAGATCGTCGATGCGTCGAAGGTGACGGACGCCGCCTGGGCGGTCTTCGCAGCAGACTCGGGCTTGCCGCACGCAAGACCGCGCGGCGTGGGGTCGAACGCGAACTTGTACCCGTCGCGTGCTCCGGAAGACGGCGGCGCGGTCGTCGTCGGCGTACCCCCGCCGTTGCCTTCTGGGCTGGGCGCGCCTGCCGGCTGCGGCTCCGTCCCCGTGTCATCATCGCTCCCACAAGCAGCGACCAGGACGGCCGACGCGATCAGCAGCGAGAGGCATGAGCGGCAGTGCACGCGCGAATGCGTGCAATTGCAACGCCGCGCAAACGGACCGCGCGGCACGGCGATCCTCGCCGCCGCCTCTTCCGAAACGGGGGCAGCTGACCCGAGGCCGGGGGTGACGGCCAGCGGGTCCCACTTCCGGACGCCAATGGTAACGTGGCAAAGCCATGAGGACATGCCGTCTCGCTCTCTTCATCGTGGCGGCCGGCGTGCTCGGATGCGAAGCGCCCGGACACGTGATTGGCAAGGCCGCGCTCAGCGGCGAAGGGGAGACCGACGCCGCGTTTCGGAAGGGAGCGGCCCCGATCGAGATCTGGGCAAAGCTCGACGGCAAGTGGAGGGGCGTGAAGTACTCCAAGCTTCCGATCCTCTGGACCATCGACGTGAAGCAGGGCGGCAAGGATCGGGGACGGATCTCCTGCGACTCCGAGTCGACCACCGGAACGCTCTACTGCGGCAGCACCACGAACATCGGCGGCGTCATCAGCGAGGATTGCGAGGTGCGCCTCACCTGCGCGCTCCCGCCGCTCGAGCCTGGCGAGGTCGCGGTGCGCGTCGTCGGGAAGAAGAAGGACCCTTCGAGGATCCTCGAGATCCGTGAGATGTCGCTGGTCTTCCGCGAGCCCTGAAATGGGTGATTGAAGTTCACGTACAGCGACGAGCCTTCGCGGCTGATGCCGTAGTCGACCACGATGATCGTCGCCTGGTTCCACGCCACCCGGAAGCCTGCGCCCTGGCCGTTGCGGAAGCGGCGTAGCTCGAGATCGGAGACGGCGTCGAACACGCGGCCCACGTCGAGGAACGGGACCAGCATGAGGCCGAAGCGCTGCTTTTTGATCGCGAGCTCGTAGAAGGTCCAGCGCAGCTCGAGGGTCGCGAGCATCGCGATGCGCCCCACGAAGCGATCCTGCTTGTACCCGCGCAGCGTGCGCAGGCCGCCCAGCCCCGGGCGGTCGTAGTCCGCGAAGGAGAGCTGATTGAGCTCGAAGAACGGCGTGCCCTCGCTCTGCACCGAGGCGAGGAGGCGGCCCGCCACCACGAGGTCGGTGAGCTTGGGGATGGGGCTGTAGTAGACACGCGGCGAGAAGGTGAGGCGCGCAAAGTCGTAATCGGAGAGCGTGTACTTGCCAGAGAGCTCGCCGGTGAGCTCCACGAACACGCCGGAGTTCGGGTCGGGCTCGAAGTCGCGCGTGTCGTAGGCGACGCCGAGCTTCAACGTGTTGTCGACGCCGCCGCCGCAGCCCACCACCAGGCCCGCCGCGCATTCGCGATCGAGCCGCGTGGGGGCGGACCTCGCGTCGAGGTCGGCGCGACCGGTCGCGGGATCGTCGGCGGTGATGGTCTCGCCCGTCCACTGGCGAACGCTCGCGTAGGCCAGCTTCAGGCCGACCGCGGCGCGCACCACGCCGCCGAAGAAGTCGCGCTCCAGCGTCACGTTCGCGGCCGGACGCTCGAGGATGTACTGGTTGTCGCGCGTGAACGCCGTGCCGTAGGGGCGCAGGACGCGCAGCTGATCCTGGTAGTCGCTCAGGCTCGCTCGCCGAGTCCGTAGTAGTTCGCCGCGGTACTCTTCTCGTAGATCAGCGCGGCGCGGAGACGGAATGGCGAGCCCTTCAGGTACGGCGCGTCGTAGTCGAGCGTGTGGTACTGGTACCCGTTGGTCGTGAAGAACGCCTGCGCGTAGAGGCGATGGCGGTAGGGCGTCGCCTCGAAGATGACGTCGTCGCGCGAGCCGTTGTCGAACCACTCGACGCGCGCGCCGAAGCCGAAGCCGGTGTCGGGACCGCTGTTGAGCAGCGGCAGGCCAGTCAAATAGCTGCCCTCACGCTTGTCGGCGATCCCCGCGGCGTTCATGCGCCGCTTGTCGCGCATGAAGTCTGGCAGCGGCTTCGGTTCTTCAGGTTCGGCGAGCGCGTCGCTGCTCCACGCGAGCAGGGCGAACGCGAACGCCGCGCCTCAACTCCTCAATGCTCCTGACAGAGATAGAGGACGTTGTCGTCGGGATCGCGGAAGTGCGCGAGCGTCACCGGACCGTCGTCCTTGATCTCGAACTTCACGCCGCGGTTCTCGAAGATCGCCACCGCCTCGCGCAGCGGCACCTTGGGGTAGAGGCCAATCGACGGCGCGAACGCGCCGCGCCCCTCGACCGCCGCGCCCTGCGAGCCGGCCGGGTGGAGGCCGATGCGAAATCCTTCACCCGCGTCGATGACCGCCCAGCCCGAGCCCGCCTCCTCGACGAGCTTCATGCCCAGCGTCTCCACGTAGAAACGAACGGCGCGATTCACATCGCGCACGAACAGCGTCACGAGTCCCCCTCGGATCATGGACGTTCCCCCCTTTTCACGGTCTTCCTCGTCAGCTCTGTCCGTGTCCGAGCTTCTTCTTGCCGTCCTGGAAGAGGATCTCGACCCTCGCCGCCTCGACGTCGGTGACCACGCCCTTGCCGAACTTCGAGTGGATCACGAGCTGACCCTTAATGAAGGTCGTGCCCATCGAAAAGGGAGTGTAGGCCTCGTCGGGCTGATCGGTCGTGGACTCTTCCCAGTTCTTCTCGGGGGCCACGGGCTTGGCCCAGAAGTCGGCCGTGCCGTCTTTTGCTTTACCGGTGGTCTTGGCTTTGGCGCGCTTCATCGACATGGCAGGGCTCTGTCTACCATTGAAAACCGCCGCCGCCGGCCCGAAAGTGTCGGCCCGATGCAGCCCAAGGCCGCCCCCGAGCACGCGCAGCTGGTCCGCGAGATCGAAGCCCACACCTACCGCTACTACGTGCTCGACGATCCGGTCGTGACCGACGCCCAGTTCGACGTCCTCATGCAGAAGCTGAAGGCGCTCGAGCTCGCGCACCCGGAGCTCGTCACCGCCGACTCGCCAACGCAGCGCGTGGGCGGAGAGGCGCGCCCCTTCATCACGAAGATCAGGCGCGAGCACCGCATGTTCTCGCTCGACAACGCGTACTCCGAGGGCGACATGCTCGAGTTCCACCGGCGCGTGGAGGGCGGCCTCCGCGACGGCGACACGCCCGCGTTCTGCGTCGAGCCCAAGCTCGACGGCGCGAGCGTCGAGGTCATCTACGACGGCGGTCGCCTCGTCCAGGCGACGACCCGCGGCGACGGCGCGGAGGGCGAGGAGATCACGCCCAACGTCCGCACCATCCGCGGCATCCCTTCGCGGATCCCCTTCACGGGCAAGCTCACGCTGCGCGGTGAGGTGATCATCTACCGCAAGGATCTCGCCGCGTTCAACGCGGAGCGCGAGGCCGCGGGGCTCGACGTGTTCGCGAACCCGCGCAACGCCGCCGCCGGCGCGGTGCGCATGATGGACCCCCGCGAGGTGGCGAAGCGGCCGCTGCGCGCCATCTTCTATCAAGCGGTGGAGGGCCCGTCGCAGAAGCCCTCGCACGCCGCGACGCTGGAGTGGCTCGCCGAGCTCGGCCTCCCCACGCACAGGCGCCACACCGTCACGCCCTGGAGCGGCGTGATGGAGGCGATCGCGGCCATCGATCGCGCCCGCGCCGACTATCCGTTCGAGACCGACGGCGCGGTGGTGAAGATCGACTCGTTTCATCACCAGGACATCCTGGGCGCGACCTCGAAGTTTCCGAAGTGGGCGATCGCCTACAAGTTCCCTGCGGAGCGCGCGATCACCACGGTGCGCGACATCGTGGTGCAGGTCGGTCGCACCGGCGCGCTCACGCCCGTCGCGATGATGGATCCCGTCGAGCTGGGCGGCACCACGGTCTCGCGCGCGTCGCTCCACAACTTCGATCAGATCCGCGAGCTCGACGTGCGCATCGGCGATCGCGTCGCCATCCAGAAGGCCGGCGAGATCATCCCCCAGGTGCTCTCGGTGGAGTCGCGCGATCACGACGCCAACGCGCCGCCCATCGAGGCGCCCAAGGTCTGCCCGGTCTGCGCGGCGGCCGTGGTTTCGCGCGTGCGCGAGGAGGGCAAGCCCGAGCTCGAGTCGACGGTGCGCTGCCCGAACCGGCAGTGTCCGGCGCAGGTGCAGGGACGCATCCTCTATTTCGCGAGCCGCGGGGCGATGGCCATCGATCACCTCGGTGAGTCGCTCGTGGATCAGCTGGTGACAAAGGGGCACGTGAAGGACGTCGCCGATCTCTACGACCTCACCGCCGAGACCATCACCGGCCTCGAACGCATGGGCAAGAAGAGCGCTACCAACGTGGTCGCGGCGGTGCAGGGCTCGAAGGAGCGCACGCTCGATCGGCTGGTCGGTGGGCTGGGCATTCCGCAGGTCGGACAGGTCGCGGGCAAGCAGATCGCGCAGGTCGCAGGCACGCTCGCCGCGCTCGTGGGGTGGTCGGAGGAGGAGCTGCGCGAGCACGTCGGCGGCATCCACGGCTTCGGGACGAAGATGGTCGACAGCGTCGTCGAGTTCTTGAAGGACGCCGCCGAGCGCGCCGTGCTCCAGAAGCTCCTCGCGCGCGACGTCGGGCGCGCGCAGCCGAAGGAGCAGGTGGCAACCGAGGGCCCGCTGCTGGGCAAGTCGTTCTGCGTGACGGGCGTGCTCACGCGCAAGCGCGACGACGTGCACGACCTCCTGCGCGCGGCGGGCGCGACCATCCACGACTCGGTGAAGAAGGACACGAGCTACCTCGTCGCGGGGGAGAAGACCGGCAAGACCAAGCTCGATCAGGCGAAGAAGTACGGCGCGAAGGTGGTGACCGAGGAGCAGATGGACCTGCTCCTCGCGGGGGAAGCGCTTCCGGAGTGAGCGGGGGTCAGCAGCTCGTGACCAGGATCGCCGCCGTCACCAACGCTGCCGCCGCGAGCAGCACGCGCAGCAGCGGGCGGCCGGCGAGCGCCCGGAAGGCGTAGAAGAGCGCGAGGCCCGGCAGGCCGCCCAGCACCATCGTGATCAGCAGCTCGACGCTCACGAGGTGCGACCGGCCACGGAGGTACCAGGTGGTCGCGAGCACGATCCCGACTGCGGCCACCGTCGCGGCGAGGCTCGCGAAGGACGCCGGCGTCTTCGGCGTCTCCGGCGTCTCGCGCGTGCGCGCCTCGGCGTACACCGGCGCCGCCGCAAGCGTGGGCTCGGCGCGCTCCACGAGGCTATTTTTCAGGCACTTCGGGCACCGCGGGGACGGGTGCTCGCTGGTGAACCGTGCGCCGCACGATCCGCACCGCCAGTGCGAAGACTCCATGGCGGCTCCAGGCTATCCTCCTGTGCCATGCCTGCGCTCCTCATGATCGGCGGCGTGCTATTCCTGATCGGCGTGGTCGTCACGCTCGCGAATATCAAGAACTGGAAGCGCCGCCAGCGCATCATCGCCACCCCCACCTCGCCGGTCGCCCAAGCGCCCGGCAACCAGCTGGTCGAGATCAAGGGCCGCGTCGTCCCCAGCGAGCAGGGCATCGTGCAGACGCCTTTCAGCGGTCGCCATGCCGTGTGGACACGCGTGACGGTGCAGGAGCTGCGCTCCTCCGGCCGCAGCAGCCACTGGCACACGCTGCTCACCGAGATGGACGGCCGCCTCTTCCTGATCGACGACGGCTCGGGTCAGCATGCGCGCGTCATGCCCGCGGGCGCGAACGTGATCCTCGACAAGATGAACATCGCCTCCAGCGGCACATTCAACGACGCTCAGCCGCACCTCGAGCAGTTCCTGATGTCGCGCGGGCTCAAGAGCACGTCGTGGCTCGGTCTCAACAAGAGCATGCGCTACGAGGAGGAGCTGCTCGCGCCTGGCGATCCGGTCTACGCGCTCGGTCCCTCGCGCCGCGAGCCGGGGCCGCCCGTGAATGACGGGTACCGCATGGTGCCGGGCAGCCAGCTCGTCATGTTCGTGGGGCCCGGCGCCGAGAACGAGCTCATTCTCACGAACAAGTCCGAACAGCAGCTCACGAGCAAGCTGCTTGGCGGCTTCATCGCCGGCCTGGTGATCACGGGCCTCGGCGTGCTCGTCGGGCTCGGTGGGGTGGTGGCCGGCCTCGTCGAGGCGTTGGGCTGACCTCTAGGCGAGGGGAGGCGCGCCTTCGC
>JAYTBL010000679.1:0-8471 GCA_043736975.1 Polyangiaceae bacterium | reverse complement strand
ACGGCTACGCCTTCGCGATGGACGACTACGAGGTCGCCACGCTCGCCGAAGACGACAAGATGGCCGACTACCACAAGAAGCGCGCGAAGCTCGCGCTCGACCGCTCCATCCTCTACGGCGTGGAGCTGATCTCGCACGAGGCCGAGGGCTTCGAGGCCGCGACGAAGAACGCCGACACGCTCAAGGCGTGGCTCCACAAGGAGTTCGACGACAAGGACGACGGACAGAACCTCTTCTGGCTCGGCTCGGCCTGGCTCGCGCGCGTGCAGCTGCTCAAGGACCAGCCAGAGTATGTTGCAAAACTCTACGTCGGCGTCGCGCTGCTCGAGCGGAGCCGCGAGCTTTACCCCGATTTCATGGCTTGGGGCGCGACCTCCACGCTCGGTGCGTACCACGCGCGCTCGCCCATGGCTGAGCTTGACGAAGCGAAGAAACTCCTCGATCAGGCGCTCGAGAAGACCGGCCGCAAGGCGCTCGGGATCCAGCTGAACTACGCGAAGTACGCGTGCGCCAAGAACGATCAGGGGCTTTACGAGAAGATGCTCAACGAGATCGTCACGAGCGAGGATCCCGATCCCAACCTCCGCCTCACCAACGCCGTCGCCAAGCGTCGCGCCACGCGCGGCCTCTCGAAGGCAGGCATGGAGGAGTGCGGCTTCTCTGCTGGCGCTGCTCCGGCCGCGCCCGCGCCCGCGCCCGCCCCCGCCCCCGCCGCCGCCCCCGCGCCTGCGAAGTAGCGCAGCGTGTCACCCGTTTGAATGGAGTCTCTGCGGAGGCGTCCAATCGTAGGCCCCCGACTCTGTTCGAACATCGGGCCGATCTTTCGCTACGTTTCATCCGTCACGGGCTCGGCGCGCCGGCGCGGTCCCGCTGATCGAGGAGGTTTTGGGTCATGATGCGTAAGTTCCTTTTGGCGGTCGCCGCGCTCGGCACGATGGTCGCAATCTCCAGCCACGAGTCGAGCGCCCGCGCCGACGAGCCGAAGAAGCCGATCGAGATCAAGCTCGGCACGCTCGCGCCCCGCGACTCCGCCTGGGGCGGGGTGTTCCGCGCGTGGGCGAAGGCCGTCAAGGAGGAGTCGAACGGCACCGTCGAGCTCACCTGGTTCTTCAACGCGCAGCAGGGCGCGGAGGACGAGATGATCGGCAAGAGCCGCTCGAAGCAGATGGCCGGCGGCGCCTTCACGGCGACGGGCCTCTCCGCGATCTACCCGAGCGTCATCGCCATGCAGATGCCCGGCCTCTTCGATAACTGGGAGCAGCTCGACAAGGTCAGGAACGACCCCGACACCCGCGCCAAGCTCGAGAAGGGCATCGAGGATGGCGGCTTCAAGATCCTCGGCTGGGGAGACGTAGGTATCGGCCACATCATGTTCCGCCCAGACAACGGCAAAGGCGAGCCGGTCAAGCCGGACATCCACGCCCCCGATCAGCTCAAGGCGTACACCACGTTCTACATCTCGGGCGATGCCATCGGCGCGACGTTCCTGAACAAGGTCGGCATCCAGGCGCCCAAGTCACTGAGCGTTCCGGCCATCCTGCCTGGCCTCTCGAACCGCGAGAAGGGCGCGATCGACGTCATCACCGCGCCGGCCATCGCCGCCGAGCAGCTCCAGTGGGCGCCGCAGGTCACGCACGTCCTGGACATGCCGGTCGGCTTCGGAATCGGCGGCCTCGTGATGAACAAGGAGATCTTCAACGGCCTCCCCGAGGACGCGAAGAAGGCCCTCCTCAAGACCGGCAAGAACGCCGGTGACCTCCTGACTGGCCGCATCCGCGGGATGGACAGCGAGGCCTGGGCGCGTGCGCTCAAGGACAAGAAGGTCATCAAGCCGACCGACGCCGAGCGTGCCCAGTGGCAGGCGAAGTTCAAGGAGACCCGCGACCAGCTGAAGGCGGACGGCAAGGTCAACGCGGACATCTGGAACACGGTCGTGAAGGCCGCCGGCAAGCAGTAGGTGGGGCTCCCGACGGTCCGCGAGGACCGTCGGCTTTTTGCCGTTTCGTCTGGTCTCGGCTCGTGTCAGCTGTCAGCTTCTCCAGTCTTCATGCTTCCTGCTACCCTCGGCGCCGATGAGCGAAGAGGACAAGGGGTCGAGGAAGCCTTCCTCGCCGTGGCCCAGCGCGCGGAGGAGCGAGACGCCCGCTCCGCCCGAGGCCAGCGCCGCGACCGCGACCGCGAAGGATCCGGTGCCTGCGCCGGCGGAGGGCCTCGAGAAGAAGGCCTGGGGCGCGCCGCTCGACAAGTTCGATCGCGCCTGGTCGAAGCTCGACGCCCGCCTCTGCGCGTTCGTCCTGCTCGCCGACATTCTCACGCTCGTCTTCTGGATCTCGCTGAAGGCGCTCTCCAGCAGTGGCAAGGCCGGCTCGGGGTTCATCTTTCGCGTCATGCTGGCCGCTGCCGTCGTGGGCGGCATCGCGCACGTGCTGACGCGCAAGCGCGTGCGCGAGCACGAGCTCCTGACCTCGATGTTCGTCTGCATCGGCGTGCTGATCGGCACCGTGTGGGGCGACGCCGGGATGGAGTACTTCGGCAACCTCCAGGGATGGCTGCAGAATGCATCCATCCTGGTCTTCTTCGGCGGCGCCAGCGAGATGGCGAAGCGCTTCACGCTTTGGCTCGCGCTCCTCGGCGCGTCGGTGGCCACCGCGCAGGGCAAGCACATCAACGTCGACGTCGTGATGCGCTTCCTCACGCCCAAGACCCGCGTGCCGGTCGCGATCGTCGGCTGGGTCGCGGCGGCGATCGTGTGCTTCGCTGGCGTGTGGGGGTTCTTTGATCACCTCGCGGTCGAGGAGTACCGCGCGCCCACCCAGGTCGCTTGCCCCGACGACGCGACCAGGATGTGCAAGGCCACGCCGGGCTCGAAGATCGACGTGGTCCTGCACGACACCGGGCGCGACCTCTTCCTCGCCGGTCGGCAGCTCTCGCTCGACCTCCGCACCCTGCCCAAGGTCATCGGCGGCACGCCGTACTCCAAGACCCTCACCGCAAAGGACTGGAACGAGTGGCTGCGCGATGGAGGCTGGGAGAAGCACTTCGACTCCGAGAAGGTGAAGGCCATGGAGCTGCCGCCTGAGGGGGACTTCCGCACCCCCGCGGTCACCTCGATGCCCGGCGGCGGTGAGCCGATCCTCAAGATCCTGGTGCGCGAGGTGAACTTCGTGTTCGCGTTCGGTCTGCTGGTGATCGGCCTGCGCTTCATCCTGCGCTCGCTCCTGGCCATCGCCGGTTGGGTCAAGGTAGACCCCAACGCCGCCCACGGTGACGAGGAGATGGCCCACGCGCACGATCACAGCGCCCAGGCCGATCTCGTCGAGGCCGCCATCAAGGAGACCTCGCGATGAGCACCCCGCTCGTCACGGACGCGCCGAGCCCCAAGGCGGCCCGCGTCACCTTCGGCGTCCTCGGCGCCGTCGTCCTGATCATGGGCGTGGTCGGCGGTGCGCTCGCGGCGCTGGTCGCGGCCCTCGCGCTGCTCGGCACGCCGCTCTTCGCCATCCTCGGCGGCGTCAGCGAGCTCGCCTGGCTGACCCACGCCGACCCCGAGCAGCAGCTCCTGCGCCGCCTCGCGCCCGACATCTTCGGCTCGCGTTTCGCCGGCTCTCCGATCCTCACCACCATCCCGCTCTTCACGTTCGTCGGCTACCTCATGGCCGAGTCGAAGACTCCGGAGCGCCTCGTCCGCGCGGCGACGTCGTGGGTCGGCTGGCTGCCGGGCGGCCTCGCCATCGTCTGCGTGCTGGCGAGCGCGGTGTTCACGCTCTTCACCGGCGGCTCTGGCGTCACCATCATCGCCGTCGGCGGCCTGTTGCTCCCCGCGCTGAAGGGCCGCGGCTACTCCGACAAGTTCGCGGTCGGCCTCGTCACCACCGGCGGCTCGCTCGGCCTGCTCCTGCCGTACGCGCTGCCGCTGCTCGTCTACGCGATGGTCACGGGCCTGGACTTTCAGCTCGTGAACAAGGCGGTGCTCCTGCCCGGCGCGTTCGTGCTGCTGTTGTTCGTGCTCTACGCCGCATACATCGGCGTGAAGGAGAAGATCCCGCGCACTCCCTTCGACTTGAAGGAGGCGGGCGCCGCCACCTGGGCGTTCAAGTGGGAGATGGGCGTGTTCGTGCTGCTGGTCGTGGGCATCAAGTCGACCCTCACCGAGATCGACGAGGCCGCGGGACTGGTTGCGCTCTACACGCTCTGCATCGAGTGCTTCGTCTACAAGGACCTCTCGATCAAGAAGGATCTGGTCCGCATCGCGAAGTCCTCGATGGCGCTCGCCGGCGCCGTCATCCTCATCCTCGCGATGGCGAACGCGCTGACGAACTACGTCGTCGATCAGCACATCCCCGATCGCGTCCTGGAGTGGATGCTGCGCCTCGGCCTCGACAAGACCTGGCAGTTCCTGATCGTCATGAACCTGTTCCTGCTCGTGCTGGGCATGATCATGGACGGCTTCAGCGCCATCCTGGTGGCCGTACCCTTGGTGCTGCCGTTCGCGGCGCACTTCGGGCTCGGGCCGTTCCACGTCGCGATCATGTTCGTGCTGAACCTCGAGCTCGCGTTCTCCTGCCCGCCGCTGGGGCTGAACCTGTTCATCTCCAGCTTCCGGTTCAACCGACCGGTGGTGAGCCTCTACAAGATTGCCATGCCCTTCGTCGGGTTGCTCGCGGCAGCCCTCCTGATCATCACCTACGTGCCGCGCATCTCGAACCAGCTCGTCCTCGAGGACATCCAGGGCTGGCGCGATCGCGCGGAGAAGGAGAACCGCACGCCGCGCGAGGCCTGGAAGCTCGAGTGCGTGCAGGCCGATCCGTCGAACCCGCTGCCGTGCTCCGACGCCGACAAGCTGAAGTACCCGAAGGGACAGATGCCGGAGCCCGCGACCACCGCGGCGCCGGCCGTCGATGCCGGGCCCACCACCAGCGAGGACGACGAGCTCGAGGCGCTCATCAAGGGCAAGGAGGCCGGTGCCCCGAAGACGCCGGCGCCCGGCCAGGAGAGCGACGAGGATCTCGAGGCGCTCATCAAGGGGGGGCCGAAGGACGGCGGCGCCGATAGCGCGCCCAGCAAGCCGGCACCGAAGCCGGGGCAGGAGACCGACGAGGATCTCGAGAAGCTGATCAAGGGCAACTGATTCTCGCGTCCGTGCTGTCATGCTCGGCATGCAACCCAACGCAGGATACGGACCGCCCATGCAGGGCTACGGGGCTCCGCCGACGGCTGGCTACGGGGCGGCGCCCGGGGGCACCCACGAGTTCAACCCCGCCGAGAACCTCACCATCGCGGAGGTAGCCCGCTACGCGCGCCTCTGGGGGATCATCTCCCTGGTCAGCGGGGTCCTGGTGTTCATCCTGGGGATCGTCATCGCCGCGATGGGCGGGGCGATCGCGGCCGCCACCGCCGGTCGTGGCGGCGCTTCGAGCGCTCTCTCTTCCTCCGCGGCCGTCGCGGCCCTCGGGATCGCGCTCGTCCCGACGGCCATCGTCAGCGTCGTCGGCGGCATCTTCTACATGCGCTCGGGCACCGCCCTGCGGAGCGTCGTCGACACGGAAGGCAACGACATCGCGCTGCTCACCGAGGCGGTCCGCGCGCTGACGCTGGCCCTCAAGATCGAGGCGATCGCGATGGCGGTCGGCTTCTTCATCGGGCTGGGCATCGGCATCGTGAGTCGCGTGGGAGGTCAGTCATGAACCAGGGTCCCTACAACCCGTACAACGCGCCCAACCCCTACGGCGCGCCTGGCCCGTACATGCCCCCGCCCGGAGGTCCCGTGGGCCCGTCGGGTTACGACTACGAGTTCAACGAGGTCGAGAACGCGGTCATCGCCAAGGCGGCGTTCTGGGCGAAGCTGCTCGGCATCTTCATGATCGTGTCGGGCGTGGCGTCGCTCATCAACTGCAACGTGGTGGCGTTCGCCATCGATCTCGCGGTCGGCATCCCCTTCCTCGGCGCCGCGACCTCGCTGAACATGGTCGTCAACACCCAGGGAAACGACATCCAGCACATGATGATGGCCCTGGGGAAGCTCAGGAGCGCATTCAAGACCCGCGTCATCGTCGTCATCGTCGCGCTGGTGCTCGTGCTGGTCGCTGCGGTCGGCATCGGCGCGCTGCTCTTCCTTGCCGCGAGCTCGTCGCGGTGAGGGTCGCGCGCGTGCCCACGCCGCGGTGAGGTCCGTTTTCTCCGCGGCGTGCGCGACCGCGTTGCTGGTCGCCGTCGCCTGCGGTGGAGAGGAGCGGCCTCCCGCCGCGACGCCCGAGCGCCCCGCCACGGCGGGGTCCAGCTCGTCGTCCGTGATCTTCCGCCCCGACGGCGGCGCGCTTGCCCCTGACGACGCGGCGGCCGCGGCGCCCGAGGCGCCGGCGCCTCCTCCCCCGCCCGCGCCGCCTCCTTCCTCGGCGGCGGCGGCAGCGTTCGGCCCGGGCTCGGTGAAGCCCTCCGATCCTCAGCCGTTCCGGCTCGCCGTGGCGCTGCGGGCCATGCGAGCCAACGTGAGCGGCGCGAAGATCGCGGCGCTGCTCTCGCTCGTGCCCGTGGTGCTCGAGGGTAAGGCCAAGACCGGCGTCGATCCTTTCGGGAACGGCGAGTGGCTGCTCGTGTATGGCGCGCAGGCCGAGGTCCCCGGCGCGAACGCGAACGTCGTACGCCACGCGTTACCCGACGCGGAGGTGACGAAGGCCATCGCCGCCGCCGGCTTCGAGGCGCGCGACGGCGGCGCGAGCAGCGGCGTGCAGGCCTCGCTCTACGGCGTGAAGGAGCCGCTCCTGCGCCCGCAGCCCGCGACGCTCGCGCTGGTGCCCGCCGATCGCGCGGCGGATCTCGCGATTGCGCTCAGGGCGCCCATCGATCCGGGCACGAAGCCGGGAGAGCTCGCGCGCGTGTTCCTCGCCGAGCCCGCGAAGGCGCTGCGCATGCTGCCGAGCGAGGTGGTGCGCGCGACCGCGATCGCGAAGCCCGCGGCCGACGGCGGCCTCGATCTCGCCGCCGACGCCGCGTGCGGCGACGCCGCGAGCTGCACGGCCGTGGCCGCGAAGCTGACCGACTTCGTGGCGCGTCAGAACTCGATGATGGTGCGCATCGTGACGCGCAGCCTGTTCTCGGGGCTCGCCATCAAGGCGAACGGCACGAAGCTGGAGGTGACGCTGCACGCGACTCCGTCCCAGGTGGACGCGCTCGACACGCTACTGCGCGCCCAGCTGGGGCTGCCTTCGCTGGCGCCGCCGCGTCCGTGAGGCCTCAGTCGACGTAGCGCAAGCAGAGCGCGTGCTTCTCGCCGGGGACGCAGCCGCACAGGTCGAGCTCGTCGGGCTTCGCGCTCGGACTCCACGAGGGGGGCGCACCGACCGGGAGGCACGAGCGCCAGATATCGAGTGTGACGAAGCCGGCGTCCGGCGAGCGCTCGGCGACGCACGCCACGAGCTTCGGGCCGATCTTGAACGAGCAGGTACCTTCGATCTGCGGGATCTCGTCGGTGCAGGCGCAGTCGGGCGGCGCCGCGTCGACCGCGACGTCTGGCCTCGATGCGTCTCGCGTCGGCCGCGACGGCTTCGGGCGCTGCGAGGAGGGCGCGTCCTCGCCGGTGGGGCCGGGATCGGTGGCCACCACCGCCCCGCCGCACGCCACGATCAGCGCGGCGGGGAGCCCGAGCATGACGAGGAGAGCGCGCGTGTGAACCACCCCGAACGAATAGCAAGAGGTCGGCCGTCCGGCACCGTCTATTCTGTCGGGGCGGTGGTTCGTCGTGGTCTTCACGTGCTCTGCGCCGTCGCGGCGCTGGGCGCGGCAGCGCTCGTGACCCCGAGGTCCTGACGCGCGCGTCAGGGCGCACGCCGCGCGCCCGCACGATCGAACGGGATTTTCGCGCGTGTCTGTCGGTGTCGGAAGCCACCCGCGCCGTCGAGGAGGCGGACATCCTCCAGGTCGACGGCGGACGGCTGTACGCCATGTCAAAGAGCGGCGGTGTCTCGATCATCGACATCTCCTCGCCGGCGAACATCCGGCTCCTGGGGTCGCGCATCGGCCTGCCCGGAACAGGCTTCGAGATGTACCGCAAGGGCGACGTGCTCTACGCGATGTCGAACGCGGCGGTGACCAGCGAGGGCGAGATCCTGCCTCCGAGCACGGGCACGACGGTCGCGAACAATGGTTCGGGCGATGGCGTCGAGCGCCAGGAGCCGATCGCGGGCAGCGCCGTGATCACCGCCATCGACGTTCGCGATCCCGCGCACGCGAAGAAGATCGCTACGTTCAAGGTGCCTGGCGAGATCGCCGACTCGCGCGCCGTCGGTGACGTGCTCTATCTCGTCTCGTACGAGACCGGCCAGTGCTGGAGCTGCAGCTCGGTCACGCCGCGGACGGTCGTGACGAGCTTCGACGTCGCGAATCCCTCGGAGCTCCGGAAGGTCGACCCGATCGCCTACGCTCCGGACCAGCCCAGCTACAGCGCGTGGAAGCGCAGCGTGGCGGCGACCAAGGAC
>JAYTBL010000678.1:0-8487 GCA_043736975.1 Polyangiaceae bacterium | reverse complement strand
CAAACGTACCAGGTGCTGCCGCCAGAGCGACCCGACGGGGCCGGATTTCCTGCGGAGCTGAGCGCATTTGAGCGCCCCTGGACGCCGCTCGCCGCACGCGCCCGCACATCGCTTCACCTGAGGAATGGGCCGGTGGCGCGGCGAGTTGTTACGTTGAGTTGGTGAGCATGACCGCTGCGCTCCCGAACGATCGCCTTCGAGACCGACCTGGTGCGTGGGTGGATCTCGGGCTCACCCTGCCGATCTTCCTGGTTTACCAGGTGGCCGTCGTGTTCCTGGGTGTGCAGAACGCCACCGACATGGTCACGGGTGCGCTGCTGCGCTTGAGCGAGGGCAACCGGACGACCTACCTGCTCGCGACGCTCGCCATCGGCGTCATCTTTGCAGGCTGCTTCGCGCTCCTCGGGCGAGGTCAGGCCTTCCGGCCCGGCAAGTTCCTCCAGATCGCGATCGAAGGCGTCGTCTACGCGGTCATCATGCGCCTCGTCGCGGGCTACGTGGTGGGTCGCGTATTCGCAGGCGGCATCGCGGACGAGGGGCGCTTCGTCGGGTTCGTCATGTCGCTCGGCGCCGGCTTCTACGAGGAGCTCACGTTCCGCGTGGTGCTCTTCGGCCTCGGCGCGAAGCTGCTGGTGTGGATCGTGTCGAAGCAGCAGGTCCAGCTCACCGGCACCGTCGCCACCAAGGCGAGCTCGTTCTCGCTGCGCACGCTGGCGGTGATGGTCGGCTGGGGTGTCGTCTGCGCCGTGCTCTTCAGCGCGGTCCACTACATCGGGCCGATGTCGGACCCGTTCCAGCTCGCGTCGTTCGTGTTCCGGATGGTGCTCGGGCTCGCGCTCACGCTCATCTTCGCCACGCGCGGCTTCGCGGCCGCGGTGTGGACACACGCGCTCTACGACGTCTGGGTGCTGGTGTTCCGCTGATCGGTTGCGCTCGCGGTCGAGGGGGTGAGCAAGAGCGCCGCGAACGTCGCGAGCACCATCCCGATCGCGCCTGCGACGTACGGTGAGCTCGGACCGAGCGAGCCGTAGAGCCAGCCGCCGAGCGCGGGCCCGAAGACGCGCGCGAGCGCCGCCGCCGACTGGTTCGTCCCGAGCGTAGCGCCCTGGGCCAGCGGGTCGGCGCGCTTCGACACGTAGGCGGCGACGCTCGGCTGCGTCAGCCCGTTGCCCACCGCCAGCAGCCCGCCCGCCGCATAGAGCGCGACCCGCCCGAACGCCGGCGAGGCCGCGAGCCCGGCGAACGCCACCGCCTGGATCGCGGTGCCCATGCGGATGATGACCGATTCGTCGAAGCGCTTGGCGAGCCTGCGTACGAGCCCGCCCTGGACGCCGGCCGCGACGATCCCGATGAAGCAGAAGACCAGCCCGGTATCGAGCGCCGTCATCGCGAACTTGTCCGACGTGAAGAAGCGGAAGGTCTGATCGAGCACGGTGAACGAGAGGATCAGGACGAAATTCACGAGCACCGCGTTGACGATGCCCGGGCGCGCGAACGCCTCGCGCGCGGCGTTGAGATTCAGGGGCGCCAGGCTGCGCGGCGCCGTCGAGCGCCGCTCCTTGGGCAGCGACTCGGGGAGCTTGAAGAACACCCACGCGAGGTTCACGACCGAGAGGCCGGCGGCGATGAAGCAGGGGACCGCGCCGACGCGCCCCATGATGCGGATGTCGGCGAGGAATCCGCCCAGCGCGGGGCCGGCGATGAAGCCGAGCCCGAACGCCATGCCGATCATCCCCATGCCGCGGGCGCGCTCCTCGGGCTTCGTCACGTCCGCGATGTAGGCGCTGGCCGTGCCGAGGTTCGCGGTGGCGATTCCGCTGGCCGCGCGCGCCACGAAGAGGAGCGCGACGCTCTGCGCGAAGACCATGCCCAGGCCGAGCGCCGCCATGCCGACCGCGGTCGCGAGCACGCTCCAGACCAGGACCGGGCGCCGGCCCACGCGATCCGAGACGCGGCCCCAGACCGGCACGAAGAGGAACTGCATGAGCGAGTAGATCGCCCCGAGCAGCGTGCCGACGAGCTCGCTGGTGTGGAACGTGTCGCGCGCCTCGGCCGCGAGGAAGGGCAGGACGAGGCTGAACCCCAGGATGTCGAGGAAGACAACGAGGAAGATGGAGCCGAGGCCCGGAATGCTGGTACGGGGCGGGGTCGCCATCGGCGGGAGGACGTTACACCAACGCGCGCCTGCGGCGAGCATGCACGAACGCCTCGCGGTTGCCCTTGGGGCCCTCCAGCGAGCTGTCGCACGTCCCCAGGACCTCGAGCCCGACCGCTTGGACCTCGCGCGTGGCGCGGGCGATCGCACGCGCGCGAACCTCGGGATCGCGGATCACGCCCTTGGCCCGCGCCGCCTCCTCGCGGCCCACCTCGAACTGAGGCTTGACGAGCGCCACGAGCTCGCCGTCCGGGCCGAGGCAACGCGCGACCGCCGGGAGCAGCTTGCCGAGGCCGATGAACGAGGCGTCGATCACCACCAGGTCGGCGAGGCCGCCTACCTGCTCGGGCTCGAGCGTGCGGGCGTTCGTGCGCTCGAGCACGAGCACGCGCGGGTCGACGCGTAGCTTGTGCGCGAGCTGGCCGTACCCGACGTCGACGGCGGCGACGCTCGCCGCGCCGCGCTGGAGCAGGCAATCGGTGAAGCCGCCGGTCGAGGCCCCGAGGTCGAGACAGCGCTTGCCGGTGGGGTCGACCCGGAACGTGTCGAGCGCCCCCTCGAGCTTCACCCCACCCCGCGAGACGTACGCGTGATCCTCGCCGCGCACGATGATCCCGGCGTCCTCGGGGAGCATCGCGCCCGCCTTGTCGATGCGCGCCTCGCCGACGTAGACCTTGCCCGCCAGCACCAGCGCCTGGGCGCGCGGGCGCGAGGGGGCGAGGCCTCGCGTCACGAGCAGCTGATCGGCGCGGATCTTCACGGCAGCGCGACCTCGGGATGAATTGCGCGGGCGAGCGTGGTGAGGCCGTCGCCGACGCGCGGGCCGGGGCGGAGCACGCTCTCGTCGGCGACGGCGACGACGTGACCCGTGGTCACCGCGCGGACCTTGCTCCAGCCCGGCGTGTCTCTTGCGATGCGCTCGTGGCCGTGGGCCTCGGCGATCGCGGCGTTCACGACGAGGTCGGGGTCGAGCGTGATCACGCGCTCGATGCCGATCGTGGGGTACCCGCCGCCTTCGGTGACCACGTTCGTGCCGCCGGCGCGCCGGATCATCTCGTCGGCGAAGCTCGCGGGGCCGGCGACGCTCACGGGCTCGAGCCCGAAGACCAGCAGCACCCGCGGACGGGGCGCGGAGGCGACCGCCTTGGCGACGGCGGCGACCTGCGCGTCGAGCGCATCGACCTTCGCCCTCGCCTCCGCGGCGCGGCCGGTGCGCTCACCGAGGCCGAGCATCATGGCGTCGATCTCTGCAAACGACTCGGTCTTGGGCAGGAACGTCTTGATGCCGCGGGCCTCGAGGCGCTCGCTCATCGCCGCGCCGGCGGGGCCGCGGGCGCCGGTCACGAGATCGGGCCGGAGCGCGAGGATGGCTTCGAAGCTGGGATCGACGTAGCCGCCGATCTGCGGGAGCTTCGCCACCTCGGCGGGCCAGTCGCAGTAGCGCGATCGGCCGACGACCTGCGGCCCCGCGCCGATCACGAACAGCGCCTCGGTGGTCGAGGGCGAGAGCGAGACAATGCGCGCCTCGGCGCCCGCGTCGTGCTGCACCGCCGGCGTCTTCCGACAGGCGAACGCGAAGACCAGGAGCAGTGAGGCCGAGAATCGCCGAGCCGCGGAAGGCGTCATCCGCGATCGAGCAGCCCGTACTTGTGCAGCTTCTCGATCAGCGCGGGGCGCGAGACGCCAAGGCGGCGGGCGGTCTCGCTCTGGTTCTTCGCGGCCGACAGGAACTCGGCGCTGATGATCGAGCGCTCGAAACCCTCGACGCGCGCACGCAGCGGATGGCTCGGCCCTGGGTCGCTGGACAGCGAGGTGCGCGTGCTCGACGGCGAGCCGCCCGCGTCGAGCGAGCGCCACAGCGCCAGGGTCAGGCTGTCGTCGGCGGTGAGCGCCAGGAGGCGCGCGATGGTGTTCTCCAGCTCGCGCACGTTACCGGGCCAGCTGTGAGACTTCAGCGCCTCGACGAGCGAGGGCTCGACGTAGACCTGACCCATGCCGTAGCGATCGGCGTACGTACGCACGAACGCGTGCACCAGGGGCTCGATGTCCTCGGGGCGCTCGCGCAGCGGCGGAACGCGGATCGGCACGACGTTCAGGCGATAGAAGAGGTCCTCGCGGAACCGCCCCGCCTTCGCCTCGGCCGCGAGATCGCGGTTCGTCGCCACCACCAGGCGCACGTCGACGTTCTCCACGCGCCCGCCCACCGGCTGGACCTCGCCCGACTGGATGGTGCGGAGCACCTTCGCCTGCATGGCGAGCGGCAGCTCCCCGATCTCGTCGATGAAGAGCGTGCCCTTGTCGGCCTGCTGGAAGTAGCCGAGGCGCGAGGCATGCGCGCCCGTGAATGCGCCCTTGGCGTGCCCGAATAGCTCGCCCTCGGCGAGCTCGCTGGGGATGGCCGCGGCGTTGAAGCGGACGAGCGGCTTCGACGCACGCTTGGAGTGCGCGTGCAGCGTCGCGGCGAGCACGTCCTTGCCGACGCCGCTCTCGCCGGTGAGGAGCACGGTGACGTCCTTGGGCGCGACGCGCGTGACGACATCGAGCGCGCGGCGCAGCGCCGGGCTCTCGGCGACGATGGGCCGGCGGAGCGAGGCCTCGGTTCGGAGCCGCGCGTTCTCGAGGCGCAGGCTCCGGTTCTCGGCGGCGCGCGTGACGGCGAGCACCAGCTCGTCGGGATCGAAGGGCTTCGGGATGTAGTCGAAGGCGCCAGCCTTCATCGCGGTCACCGCGACGCGCTCCGAGCCGTGCGCGGTGAGCATCATCACTGGCACGCCCGGGTCCTGCACGCGCAGCGTCGCGAGCACCTTCATGCCGTCGATGTCGGGCATCGCTAGATCGGTGATGACGACATCGGCGCCGTGCGCCTCGAAGTGTGCGATGCCGGCGGCGCCGCCGTCGGCCGTGGACACGTCGAAGCCCGCGTCGCCGAGGACCGCCTCCAGCGTGAAGCGCATCGCCGACTCGTCGTCGATGACCAGGACGCGTGCCATGCCGAGACCTATAGCGCGGGAACGTTCACGAAGGGACCTTCTGAGGCTCGGGCACGCCGGCGGTCAGAACATGGCCGGTCAGAGCGTCGGTCTCGGCCTTCTTGCCGGTGAACGGCTCGAGCGCGGTGGCCATGGCCTGTCGGCACGGGTTCGGGAGCTTCATCTTCTTCGCCTGCGCGACCTTCGCGCAGGGCGGGAGCAGGACGGTGGCGGTGGTGCCGCGGCCCGACGTGCTCTCGAACCTGAGCGCGCCGCCGTGCTGCTCGATGATGCCGCGCGCCACCGCGATGCCGAGGCCCGACCCGCCCTCCTTGGTCGTGAAATAGGGCTTGCGGATGCGCTCGACGATCTCCGGGCCCATGCCTGCGCCGCGGTCCATCACGCGAATGACCGCCGCGCCGTCCGAGCAGCTCTTGGCCACCTCGAGCGTCACGGTGGTGCCGCGGGTCGACGCCTGCATGGCGTTCAGCACGAGGTTGAGGAGCGCCTGGCGGAGCTTCTTGCCGTCGGCGTTGAGCGAGAGCTCGCGGCTGCCCCGCACCTCGAGGGTGACGCCGGCGTCGGCGGCGCGGGTCTCGAGGAGGAGCGAGAGCTCGCGGGCGATGTCGTAGGGCCTCACCGGGCCGATCGAGAGCTCGTCGAGCCCGCGCGAGAACGAGAGGAAGCCCTCGACGATCTCCTGGAGGCGCTCCGCTTCTGCGGCCACGATGGTGAGCCGCTCCTTCACTTTTTCGTCGGTGGCGCTGCGCGCGACGTGCGTGGAGAGGCCCTTGATCGCGGCGAGCGGGTTCTTCACCTCGTGCGCGAGGCGGGCGGCGATGCCCTCGAGGGCGCGCGTGCGGCCCTCGCTCTCGTCGCAGAGCTCCTCGCGGCGGACCGCGAGCTCGAGGGCGATGCGCTCGTAGGCCGTGGTCATCGAGCGGCCCATCTTGAAGACTGCGATCGCCGCCATGGAGGCGCTGATCAGCGAGAGCGCGATGTACTCGCCGCTGGCCCAATGGAAGCGCGGCGCGAGGGGCGCGCAGAGCTCACCGATCGCGGTGTTGGAGAAGATCGCCATGCCCGTGAAGCCGAACAGGAAGAACGCGAGCAGGCCGTAGCGTCGGCGATCGAGGTTCGGGTTCATCGCGCTGGCGATGAGGAACGGCACGGTGCTGAGCAGCAGCGGGCTGGCGAGACCGCCGGTGTTGCCGATGCCGACCAGGATGCACACGCTCGCGACGAGGAACGCGGCGAGGCTCTGCCGCCCGTGCATCCGCTCCGCCAGCGAGAGCGAGACCAGGCACACCACGAAGGCCCCGACCTGCACGCCGAGGCGCAGCGGGGATGCTCCGCGCGCCGCCAGGACGGCGATCACCAGGACGTAGAACGGCACCATCATCGAGGTGCGCTTGCGCGTGGCCGCGTCCTGCATCTCGGCGAAGACGCGGCGCCGGACGGACTCGAACCGCGCCCGTTGCGCGTCGGTCGAGACTTCCGCGCTCATGGTGATTCCCGAAAACATTCCGCGGTCTCCGACTGCTCTCTCCGATGCCGCAGCCGGAGGAGACGTTTCGAGCTCGCCCCGGGCGCTGCCCGCGTTCACGAGCCCCTCACTTTCACGTGATTTCCTGGGGGCCGCGGCGCCGTCGGGCGCCGAGGAGGAGGGCAGCCGCGGCCACGAGCCCGACCGTGGTCCAGCCGAGCCTGCTCGCCCGTACAGCGCCTACCGTGCAGCCAGACGTGGTGGTCGTGCTGGTCGCGGCGGCTGGCGCGGCGGGCTCGCTGGCCAAGACGCAGATCGCCGCCTCGCACGTGTAGCCGTCGGCGCAGGTGGAGGGGGTCACGGTCCCGTCGCACGCCTCGGTGCACGCCTTGCCGGCGCCCACGTCCGCGCAGAGCTTGCTCTTGCACTCGCTGTCGTCCGCGCACGCGGTGCCGTTGGGCGAGGTGGTCTGCTTCTTCGGTCCGCTGTCGGGCGGCCCGGCGTCCACGGGGGGCGGCACGTAGATCGTCCAGTCGGGGACGGGCTTGGGATAGAGCGTCCAGTTGCCCGAGGCGGTGGTCGCGGTCTGCACGACGAGGTCGCGCCACTTGTCGAGGCGCGTGTAGATGGGGCTCACGCACGTCGTGCCATCCTTGCTCTTTCCGCCGCGCGAGAGCACGCCGAAGGTGACGGGCGCGCCCTTGCCGAACGACTTCGTCTCGAAGGCGCCGGAGCCGCTGTCGCCCTGGCAGGTGCCGTCACCCGCGACGAACTCGCTCTCTTTGAGCGCCGCGAGAGTGTCGGCGTCGGTCGGGCACGGGATGTACTCGTCGCCCGGGATGCAGACCACCGAGATGTTCTGCCGGATCCGCCGTTTTCCAGGGCATTTCGCGTAATCGGCGTCGGGGGTGAAGCACTGCGCGCTGGCCGGCGGAACCGCCGGAGAGATCTTGCCGTAGCCGATGGCGGTGAAGCTGGGGAGGTAGCGATCGATGTCCCCCATCGCGTACTGCACGCCCGGGATGACGGGCGTAGCCTCGCTCGACGGGATCGGAGCCTTTAGCGTGATGAGCGCGATGTCGTTGCCACATACGCCCTTCGGCTGGGGGACGGTGATGGCCTTCACCGCGTGCCAGTTCTTCGTCGTCTGGAAGATCTCGTCGTAGGTCGTGACGAAGCCCACCGGCTCGTCGGCGCCGAAGGTGTCGGTGGCGCAGTTGATCTGCTCGTTGGTCTGCTGGACGCAGTGACGCGCGGTCACGACCAGGTTCGGAAGGATGAGGGTCCCCGTGCAGATCCCGCAGTTCGGCCGGTTGCCGAGGCAGATGCCGACCACGTAGGGGTGCGCGGCGCCGTCGTTGGTACCGCCCTGGATCTCCTGGGTGGTCGAGGCGGTCTTCGCCAGCTCCTCGCGGCCGTGCGCCGGTGAGGACTGCGAGCAGCCTGCGATCAGGCCGAAGGAGAGCGTCAGCGCGACGGACGCACCGAGCAGACGAAACCGCATTCGAGGGCCTCCAGGTCCTGCCGCCAGGGGCCAGGTTGCCTGAGTGTACGGGGGGACGGCCCGGAATCAAACCGGACCCCCATTCGCCGCGAATTTGGCCCGAACCGGCGCTTCGTGACCTTCTTGGCCTCGCCGCGCGCCCTTTCACGCACGGTGGCCTTGAGGAGGCGAACGTTATGCGGATTGTTCTGTCGATTGCTGTCGGTATGGCTCTAGCTCTGGTCGCGCCTGCGGCACTTGCCCAGGACACACCGCCGGCCGGTGATGGCACGCTGCCCCCGCCCAAGGTCGTCACCAAGACGACCGTCGAGACCGGCCCCGCCGGCGCGAAGAAGGCGGAGGACGACGATCCCACCTCGGACCACGAGAAGGT
>JAYTBL010000677.1:0-3462 GCA_043736975.1 Polyangiaceae bacterium | reverse complement strand
ATCTCGCTCGGTGATTTAGAACGTCCCGCCCAAGCCGTTCCCGGTGGGGACGATGCGTAGCCCGCTCGCACGCGGGGCCAGCGCGGCGCCCGCATGCGACTCGCTGCGGCCTCCCATGAAGAGACCGACCACGCCCACCGCCACGCCGACGCCGCCCACGATGAACGCCACCGTGGAGACGGCGCCGGTAGCGCTCGCCGAGTCGATGTCGGACTGTGAGGACTCCGGGCACTGCTTGTCGCGACAGGCATCCTTCAGCGCGCTCGCCTTCGAGAGCGTGAGGATGCCGGTGACGGTCCCGACGCCGATGCCGACTGCGGCCGTGCCGAAGCCGATGTAGCCGAGCGGGCTCAGCTTCCGGTCCGGGGCGGGCGGAGGCGGCTCGGTGGTGATCGCCAGCGGCACCGCCGCCGGCTCGATCTTCGCGGGTGGGATCGCGACGTCGAGCTCGGAGGACTGGCCCTCGGCGAGCGTGATGTCGGACTGCACCTTCTGCCCGTTCGCTTCGACCACCACGACGTGAGCGCCCGGGTTGAGCACGCGCGGGACCGTCGCCGCCTCGGCAGGCAACGCCACGTTGTCGATGCTGATGCGCGGCGCGCTGCCGCCGGGCGTGACGCCCCGCGGGCGCACGGTGAGCGAGGCGAGCCGCGGCCGCAGCCCGATGGCGAGCGCCTCGGCCTCGATGCGTGCCTCTCCCGCCTTCGTCGACTCGTTGTTGCGCACCGGGATCCGCGAGACGGAGAGCAGCACGCCGCGCGCCTCGACCAGCTGACCGACGGCGATGTACGTGCGGCCCAGCTCCAGCGCCGTGATGGGCGTCTCGACGAGCGAGTACGCCGCCCGCAGCTTCTCGAGCCCCGCTTGTTGCTCCCCCTTGTCGCGCAGGGCCTTGCCCTCCTTGTAGAGTTGCAGCGCGGACTCGGAGTCGGCGGCGCTCGGCTCACCAGCAAACGCGGGCGCGGAGAGGAGGAGCCCCGCCGCGCTGATCAGGACCGCGAGACGCCTCATTGCCGCTCTCCTCAATGCGGACACGTGAGCATCCCGAAGCGTGAGGAGAACGAATGGCAGTTCTTCTCGATCTCGGTTTGCGTGAGCGCGCGGTCGTAGGTGAGGACCACCGCGATATCGCCGTCGAAGCGGCCGCAGCCCGAGGCTCCCTGCGCGACAGGGCACGCCCCGCCGACGCCCGCGCTGGTGCGCGAGCCGCCTACCACGAAGGCCGACGAACCTGCCGCGGCCGGCGGCAACGTGGGAACGGCGGTGCCGTCGCTCGCGCCGTTCACCCAGAGCCCGCGCGTTCCCGCGGCCGCGTCGAGGGTGGTGCCGACCATGTACCAGCTGCCGACGGTGAGCGCGGTGGCGCCCGTGAGCGCGGCGTTGCCGCTGTCGGTGGAGTTCTCGTAGTCGCTGGCGAGGCGTCGGCCGGGCGCGATGCCGAGGAAGTAGCCGATATCGATCGCGGCGGACTCGGCCTCGGCGGTGCCCTTCGCGACGATGGGGACGATGTTCTGGAACCCACCGCCTCCAGGAGCGCTGGTGCGCGCCGCGAAGCCGCCCGCGCCCACGCGGACCCACGCGAGCACGGTGTACTTCTGCAGCGCGTTGATGGCGCCGAAGGCGACGTTGTCGTCGATCCCGTCGAACGAGAGGCGGAAGGGACTGTCCGGCGTGCCGGTGCCGGCCCAGCCCGACCCCACCCCGCAGGGATCGGCGAAGGAGCTCAGCGCGCCCGCCGCCGACGCGGCCGTGAGATCGGTCCACTGCGTGAGGCCGCTCGCCGCACAGTTCTTTCCCCCGAAATTCCCCGCACGATCGGCGTTCGCCGCGTCGATCGAGAAGGTGAGCCCGGTCGCGATGGGATTGGCGACGCGCAGGCTCGCGGGAGCCGTGGTGAGCGGCGCGCCGTCGAGCACGGCGCTGATCCCGATCTTCGTGCCCTCGGTGACGCCGGTGACGTTAGCCTGGTAGGTGCCGTCGCCGCGGTCGATGGTGGCGCCGAAGGTGACGACGCTGGTGCCGCCGGCCTGCGTGAACATGACCTTCGCCCCGGTGCGCGGCACCGCGACGTCGGCGCCGTCGCGCGCGACCAGCGTGGCGAGCGCCACCTTCCCCACCGCGACGCCGGTGCCGGAGAGGGTCACGACGGATTTGCCAGGCGACGGCGGCGGCGCGGTGTCGATCGGCGCGTCGCTCACGCCATCGACGGGGCCATCGACGGGACTGGTGCCGTCGAGGGGCGGCGCAGTCTCCGGCGGCGGAGCGCCGTCGACCGGACCGTCCTGGCACCGTCCGTCGAAGCAGGGGTCGACGGCGTAGTCGGACGTCCCGGCGATCGAGGCACACCCGGCGACGACGAGCGTGCCAAGCACAAGAGCGAGCGCGCGATGCCGGACCACCGTGCGATGATCACGCCGAAGCGCCCGCACCGCAAGCCCGGGGATCCACGGTCCTCACGAGGAGCTGCAGCGCATCGTCGTCGAACCTTCGCTCGCTCGCCTTTCATTTTGCCATGAAGTCGCTGCTGACGGGCTTCCGGGGCGACGCACCCGGCTTCGAGGCCGCGCCCTTGAACATCGTCTTGGAGCCGTACGCCTGACCGGACTCCTTGTACTCGTTCACGTTCCCGGCCGCGGTGTCGCGGTTCTCCTTCACCGACTCGGCCTCGATGTTCTTCACGAACGCATCGACGGCAGCGGGGGTCGGCGCCGGCTTCGTGCTGGGGGGACGATGCTGCGCCTGCGCCTCGGCGCGGGCCACGATGGTGTCGAACGCGATGCCGACCACCAGCTTCTTGCGCACGATCTCGAAGACCGCGTGATGCGCGAACCAGCGGACGCCGCGCACGTCGCCATCGATAGCGTAGGCGATGCCGACCAGCTCGTCCTGCGGCTGCACGGTGGCGAGCGCCGCCTCGATCTTGCCGGCGAGCTCGGAGCGCTGCTTGGCGAGCGTCGCGTCGTCGACCGACGCCAGGAACGTCGACGACGCCGGCGCCTGGTGGTTCGCCGAGTTCGCCTCCGAGACCTTCGACCAGACCTCGCCCTGGTCCTTCTTGTACTGCCCGGCGGCGCGGACCTTCGAGGTCGCGAGCACCTCGCTGGTGCCGAAGTGACCGGCGGTGGCGCGCCCGTCGCGGTTGCCGTTCCAGCGCCCGTGCTCGACGCAGAAGGCATCGACCGGGCTGCTCTGCTTCGGCTCGATGATGAAGTCCTGGCCGATCTGCCGGTCCTGGTTGCCCCCCTTCACGATGGTGCCGGCGAGGACGAAGATCGGGACCTTGCCCTTGTTCTCGATGACGAGCGTGTTCACGCTGCCGCCGTTGCCCAGCTCGCGGACCTCGGCGGTCTTCGCCGCCAGCGCGTCGTCGAGGGCGATCAGCGGTCCGACGTCGACCTGCGAGCGCGAGGTGACGGGGAAGACCACCAGGTTACCGAACGCCGCGGCGCCGCCGATCGCGTG
>JAYTBL010000676.1:0-3464 GCA_043736975.1 Polyangiaceae bacterium | reverse complement strand
TCTGCTTGGTGCCGCTGCGGACGATGCTGTAGCGCCCCGACTCCACGCGAAGGACCTCCGGGCAGGCCAGACCTGGCGCACACGCGGGAGCGAAGGAGTGCTGCACGCGAAGAGCGAGCGGGTGAACATGGTGAGCCTCCGGGGTTGCAAGAAGTCGTGCCCTCGCGCTTTCCCAGGAAACGGCGGGTTTTTTCGGGGTCCGCGCGCGTGGGATCCCGAACTGTGCAGATCACCTTTCTCGAGCGGCCTCGAGCGGCCTCGAGCGGCGGCGAGCAGGACAGGGCAGGCGGTCGGGCCCGTAGCGCGCGCCCTCGGGGGAGAAGGAAATGCTAGGAAATGCTTGGCCCCACCGGCGAGGAAGCCGAGGTGGACGGGCGGTGGACGGATAGCGCGTTACGCGAATTGCGCTCGCACCGAAGCCACCGACCGTGGTGAGCGCGAGGCTGACGTCGGCGATGAAGGTCGTGCTGGACCGCGAAGCCGCGCACGGTCCGCACGGTCGACGCGCACGTCGCGACGGCCGCGAACCAGGCCCGCGCCGGCCCTCCTCGAACGCCTCGTGCTCTCGGCGGTGCTCATCTCGATGGCGTTCCTGCACCTCGCCACGAAGAACATCGGCGTGCGCGACGCGATCATGGGCGAGGTCATGCGCGGCACTGGGCGACGCCGCTCGTCGAGGTCCGCAAGCTCCTCGGCGTCGAGCTCGTGCGCGAGGCCGCGCTCCCCGAGACGCAGACGTACGTGTTCCACTCGGCCGCCTGACCCGGCCTCCCGTGCGTCGAGCCCCAGTCCAGTCCGCGTGCGATCAGAATGCGGCAAGCCCGAGGGGGGCCTCCCGCGAGCTCGGCGCGGGCTCCAGCTCGCAGCGGTTACGGCCCAGCGCCTTGGCTCGGTAGAGGGCGTGATCGGCGCGCGCGAGCAATTCGTCGAGCGAGGTGTCGGCCGCGGAGAGCTCGCTCACGCCGAAGCTCGCCGTGATCGAGATGGAGTCGTCGCTGAGAGCGAGCGGCGCACTCTCGAGCGCGAGTCGCAGGCGTTCGGCGAGGACGATCGCGCCGTCCTCGTCGGTATCGGGTAGCAGCAGCCCGAGCTCTTCGCCGCCGACCCTCACCAGCAGGTCGGCGGGTCGATGGAGCGCGCCGCGGAGCACCGTCGCGACGTGACACAGAGCGCGGTCACCGACGCCGTGGCCCCACCGGTCATTGATGCGCTTGAAGAGGTCGATGTCGATCATCACGACACTGCAAGACCGCGCGTACCGCCGCGCCCGGGAGAGCTCGCCTCGGCCGTGCTCGAAGAAGTGGCGCCGGTTCGGAAGCGCGGTCAGCGCATCGGTCAGGGCAAGCCGCTGGAGCTCGGCGGTGAGCCGCACGTTCTCGTCCGCCTCCCGGCGGAGGGCGTCGTGGGCGCGCTGTTGCTCCGCAGAGAGGCGCGTGAGCTCCACCTTTTGCTGCTCGAGGCGGAAGACCGCGTGCTCGAGGTCGCGGCTCTTCGTCGCGAGCTCTTCCCGCACCGTGCGCTCCGCGGTGATGTCGAACTGCAGCGAGACGAAGCCCGCGACCTGCCCGCAAGCATCGAATCGCGGCTGGACGGAGAGGTGGATCCAGTGCGGCTCGCCGGCCTTCGTGTAGTTGCGCACCTCGCACACGAAAGGCTCGCGTGCGCTCATCTTCTGCTTCATGAACGCCACCGTCGTCGGATCGGTCTCGGGCCCCTGGAGGCCCTGGAGGAGCTCGCCGGGGCGGCGACCGATGCAGTCCTCGAGCGAGAATCCCGTGAGTCGGCGGAAGCCGGCGTTCCCCCAGGTGATCGGTCCCCCGGCGTCGGTGAGCAGCACGGCCTCGCTCGTGAGCTCTACGGCCTCGGAGAGGCGGTGAAGGTGCTCGTCTCGTTTTTGCTCGAGGTCAATCGACTGGAACACACCGAAGTGCTCGGTGACCTCGTTGTTCGCATCGCGGAGCATCGCTCCCTTGGCCTTCGCCCAGTGCACGTTCCCATCGCGCTGCACCAGCCGGAGCTCGAGCTGCCACGCCTCGCCGGTCGCCATGGCGCGCTCCAGGATCAGGCGATCCTCGTGGTGGTAGCTGGCGACCGCCAGCGCGATCGTGGGCTCGACCTCGCCCGGTTCATAGCCGTAAATGCGGTAGATCTCGTCGGACCAATGGAGCGTCTGCTCGCGCACCCTGAACCGCCAGTGCCCGATCCGAGCCATCTGCTCGGCGGCGCGGAGCATGCTCGTGAGCTCGTTCACGCTGGCTTGGCGAGCGAGCTCCTGCGTCACGTCGGTGAGGATGAGCGTCACTCGCGTGGTCGAGGTCGCGTCGATGTCGACGTCGACGGCGATTCGAATGTGGCGCAGCCCGCCCTCCGTGCTGCGAAGATGAATGCAGGGCGACCGCGTCGGCCGTCGCTCGAGGGAGGAGCGGAGCAGGCCATCGAAGTGAGCGCGATCGCCCGGCAGCACGAACTGACCCAGGATCGCGATCGGCATGTGGGCAAACGGCACGCCGAGAATCGAGGCGGCACCTCGGGAGAGCACGATCTCCCCACGCTCCAGATCGACGTTCAGGTAGCCGGTGCCCGCGACGCAGCCGGTCACGCGCAGTGAGCGGGGCGCAGCGCTTACCAGCATCTCCCGCATCACGGCCGGCCGAGGCGAGACGTAAGGCTTGTCAGACCGCGCGGCCGCGGGGCGACGCGCGCGATCCCGAGATCGCGAACAAGCTCTGGGAGGTATCGGAGTCGATCGTCGCCGGACTCTCCTGACACGCGCTACCGGATGAGTTGAACGACCCCGAGGAGCACGAACACGAAGACCAGCAGGGCGACGCCTCCGCCGATCTTGAGGATCTTCCGGGTGGTGATCGCGGACTGATGGGCCGGCGGGAACTGCTGCGCCGCGATCTCGCCGTGCGAGACGCAGTAGTACTTCGTGAGGAACGCCGAGGCGATCAGCCAGCCGACGAGGCCGCCCGCGAAGCGTGCCGCGTGGGCTCCGTCGCCGGCGTTCGAGCGGGTGGGCATGCCGCAGTGCGGGCAGGGCAGGTGACCGAAGATCCCGACGCTCGCCACCGGACCCTGGTGCTGCATGGGCATCGGTGGCTGGGCGCCGTAGGGGGCCGCGCCGAACCCGCCGGGCGGCTGCGGCTGCCCATAGGGCTGCGCCTGCGGCTGCCCATAGGGCTGCGCGTAGGGCTGCGCCTGCGGCTGCGCGTAAGGCTGCGGCTGCGCGTAAGGCTGCGGCTGCCAATGAGGCTGCGGCTGCGGCTGCGGCTGCGCGTAGGGCTGCGCCTCCTGTGGGCCGGGCGGGTACGGCGGCGGTCCCCAGGGATTGTGCGGCGGGCCTTGCATCGGTCGAGACTAGCGGCAAGCGGCCGCGCGCGCGATTGGCGTTCGCGCGGGACGTAGCCCACGAGCCGTCGTCGACTCGGATGACGACCTTGACGCGCGCCCTGTCGCCCGGT
>JAYTBL010000675.1:0-3469 GCA_043736975.1 Polyangiaceae bacterium | reverse complement strand
ACCGCGGGTCGATCTCGCGCGTCGCGGCGCGGTCCGCCTGATCCTGGCCGGCCTCGTCGAGAGCCACCGCCTCGCGCCGGGCACCACGCTGGGCGCCGCCGCGCTCCTCGCGCTCGGCTGGCCGGGCGAGCGCGTGCTGGCCGATGCCGGCGGCACGCGCGTCCGCGTCGCCGTCTCGACGCTACGCCGCCTCGGCCTCGCCGGCATCCTCCTCACGCGCGACGACGGCTACCTGCTCGACCCGCGCGTCGCGATCACGCTCGCGCCGGAGCCCTGACCGATCGCGCTGCTGATGCACGCGAGCTCGGTGACGGGCGCGTGACGTGCTTCGCGGCGCTCAGTCCTCGCTGCGGACCGTGATCGCCTGCGCTGCCCCTGGCGCGATGCGCTTCGCCCGCATCATCACGCTGGCCACCGCCTGGAGGCCCTCGGTCCACGCCGTCTGCACCTCGTCGGTCCAGCGCGCGCCCAGCGCGTCGCGGATGGTGTCGAGCAGGGTCGTCACCACCGCGTAGTAGTGGCTGGGCACCACGCCGTAGCCCACGTGCCGTGTGCCCAGCTCGAGCAGCTGGTTCTCCGCGACGTCGGGGC
This sequence comes from Polyangiaceae bacterium, assembly GCA_043736975.1. Lineage (GTDB taxonomy): Bacteria > Myxococcota_A > Polyangia > Polyangiales > Polyangiaceae > Labilithrix. Next base: position 2,878 of record JAYTBL010000675.1, on the reverse strand, counting down.
TCCGCAGGTTGTCGATCACCATGACCAGGGCAGACATGAGGTGCTGCTGCTGGCGCGCCATCGCCACGCTGGCAAACAGCGGCTTCACGCTGGGGAACCGCGCGAACAGCTCGGCGTAGAAGCGTTCTGCGAAGTCGGCGCCGAGCACCGCGATGTGCTCGAAGCTCTCCTCCATGATGGTCGCGGCGTCGCGGGTGAGGCTGTGCATGTCGACCTCGCCGTTCAGCACGTTCTCGGAGAGCTCGACCCGCTCCACCATCGCCATGGCCGGCGCGGAGAGGACGGTGCTCGCGCCGGCGAGCGTGATGCGGTTGCCCCGCAGATCGAGCACGCGCAGCCCATGCCACGCCGGACCCCGCGCCAGGAGCTCGGCGCCGCGATCGCCCAGATGGTTGTGCGACAGGCGCAGCACCCGCAGGTGAGCGGCCAGCGAGGAGACTGCGAGCGCCTCCGCGGCGTGCGGGCCCAGCGCGTCGTCCATCAGGGTCAACGACTCGAGGCGCGGCAGGCGCGGCGCGTTGGCCACCAGCGCGGTGACACCCTCGTCGCCCAGCTGGTTCGAGGACAGGTCGAGGTGACGCAGGGAGCTCGACACCGGCGAGGAGAACAGCGCGCGCACCCCCGCCGCGCCCAGGCCGCACTGCGCGACCTCGAGCGTCTCGAGCTGCGCCGACTCGGCGGCCATCGCCAGCATCTCTGCGCCGCGCCGGCCGAGGTCGTTTTGCGATGCGTCGAGCTGCAGCAGGCGGCCCACCCGCACCAGCTGCGCGATCCCCGCCGCACCGAGGCCACAGCGCTTCAGCCGCAGCCGCGCGATGCGGAGGCGCTGCAGCGCGTCCGCGATGGGCGCCGCCGCGCCGTCCCCCAGGGGGTTGTCCGACAGATCGAGCGACTCGAGCTGGGGCGGTGCGCTCGCCAGCAGCGCGGCGCCGGCTGCGGTGGTGCCGTTCTGCGCGAGCACCAGCGTGCGCAGCCCACCGAGGTGCGGGCTGCCGAGCAGCGCCGCGACGCCGGCGTCGCCGAGCGCGTCGTCGCTCAGGTCGAGGCTCTCCAGCCGGCGGACGAAGGGCGAGGCGGCGAGGAACATCGCGCCGGCCGCGCCGAGCGCGTTTCCCGAGAGATCGAGCTCGTGCAGATCGTCGAGGGTGGTCGAGGTGAGCAGCAGCTGCAGCCCTTCGCGCCCCAGCGCATTGCGACCGAGCTTGAGCGTGCGCAGCGTCCGCATGTGGGCCGAGAGCGCCACCGCGGCAGCTCCGCTCGGTCCGATCCCGTTGTGCCCGAGATCGAGGATGCGCAGGCGGCGCAGCCGCGGCGAAACCGCGAGCGCGGCGACGCCCTGCGGGCCGATGTGGTTGCCAGCCAGCCCAAGCGAGACCAGTTGCTCCAGGGTCTCCGACTCGGCCAGCGCGGACACACCGGCCGGGCCCAGATCGTTCCCACTGAGGTCGAGGTCGACGAGCGGCAGGCGCGAGGCGGCGAGCGCCTCCGCGCCGCGCGCGCCGATACCGTTGTTCGCCAGCCGCAGCGATCGCAGCCGACCGCTCCCGCGGCTCGCGGTGAACGTCTCCAGGCCCGCCGAGCTCAGGCGGTTGCTCGACAGATCGAGGTGCTCGAGGCCGGCCAGATGCGGGGAGCGGGCAAGCGCCTCCAGGCCGGCGTTGCCGATCTCGTTGCGCGACAGATCGAGCCGCGTGACGCTCTCCAGCGCGGGGTTGTCGGCGAGGCGGCGCACCTCGTCGTCTCCCAGGCCGCGCGCGGAGAGGTCCAGGGTGCGGACCAGCGGCCACAGCGGGTGGGCCTCGCCCCGCCGGGTCGCCTCCCACGAGGCGAGCGGCGCGCGGCGCAGCTCGGCAGGCCAGCTCGCGAGCATGCGTGCGCCCTCGTCGACCAGGGCCTCGCGGCCCTCGCTCTGGCTGGCCAGGTAGCCGTGCAGCGCGATCCAGGCGCTCTCGCTGGGGGTGGCGCAGAGGGCGCCGAGGAGCGCGATCGAGCCGCCGCCGTGGGTGGGCGAGAGCGCATGCTCCATCCGCGCCAGCTCGTCGCAGGCCTCCGTCGCGGACGCGGGGCGCCGATCGGGGTTGGTGGCGAGGAGGCGGCGGACGAGGAGGTCGAGCCCATTGAGCTCGCGGAAGCGGGGGTCGATCTCGCTCGGCGCCGGGCCGAGATCGGTGCGCCGCTGATGCTGGGCGGGGATCGAGGCGATGCTGCCGTCGGTGGCCTTGTACGGCGGCTGCCCGGTGAGCATCGCGAAGAGCAACGCGCCGAGCTGCCAGAGGTCGACGCGCGCATCGAGCGGGGAGCCGGGGCTGAACTGCTCGGGCGCCATGAACTGCGGGGTGCCCACGATCGTCTGGGTCGACGTGAGCCCGCCGTCGGTCAGCTTGGCGATCCCGAAGTCGACGATGCTCACGTGCTCGCGGCGCGTGCCGGGGTCGCGCACCAGGATGTTCTCCGGCTTGAGATCACGGTGGATCACGCCGGCGACGTGCGCTGCCTGCAGTCCGGCCGCGATCTGCTTGGCGATGCGCACCGCGCGGATGGGCTCGAACGTCTTGGTCGCGATGAGCGAGGCGAGCTGCACGCCCTCGATGAGCTCGAAGAGCAGGTAGAGCCCATCGTCCTCCAGCCGCCCCGCCGCATAGCAGCGGGCGACGTTGGGGTGATGCACCTCCTCGAGAACGGTGGCCTCATTGATGAAACGCTGCTGCACCGAGGCGTCGTCCGCCCATCGGTTCGACAGCACCTTCATCGCACGGCGCAGGCCACCGACGATGGTCTCGACCTCGTAGACCACACCGAAGCCACCGGAGCCCAGCCGCCGCACGACGCGGAACTGGCCCGAAGCCACCACCGCCCCCAGGCGCTCGTCCCGCGGGAA
>JAYTBL010000674.1:0-17661 GCA_043736975.1 Polyangiaceae bacterium | reverse complement strand
CGATCTGGGGGCGTACCTACGTGGAGCACATCGCCGCGCTCGCCATCGATGCCGCCGTACCCGATCGGGTGCGCGGCGCCTGCCGCGAGCTGCTCGAGACGAACATGCCTGGGCAGACCCAGCTCGTGACGCTGCGTGTCACCTCGACCGACCACCGCGTCATCGAGGCCGCGCGCGACGTGATCGCGCACGCGTATGCGGTGGTGAAGCGGCACGAGGGAGGGGAGCCATGAGATCGAGTACGAGTGTCCTGCTGCTCGCGCTCTGGTCGGCGGCCTGCGCCGGAAGCGATCCGCCGCCCCTCATGCCAGCGCCCGCCGCCTCCGCGTCCGCCACGGCCGCCGCGCCTGCTCCAGTGATCGCCTCGCCGCCCGCGCCCAAGCCTGCACCTCCTGCCCCCGCAGAGTCCGCGCTGCCGCCGCCCAGGCCGACCACGATCTCGCTCGCGCACACCGGCGACGAGAAGCTCGATGCCGTGCTCGCGCAGGGCGACCAGGAGTTCGAAGCCGGCGATCTCGCCAAGGCCGCCGCCACCTACAAGACGGCGATGATCCAGGCGCCGAAGCGCTCGGGCCCGATCGTCGGCTCGGCGCGCGTGCGCGCGGCGAAGGCGAGCCCGAACCTCGGCTTCGCGGCGTCGGAGAAGAACTCCGAGGTCATCGCCGCAGCGAAGGACATGAAGCGCGCCGCAGATCTCGAGCCTACCTACGGGCCCGCGCAGGTGGAGCTGGGGCGCGCCTACCTGCTGCTCGGCGACGCTGCGAACGCCGAAGGCGCGCTGCGCAAGGGCGCCAAGCTCTTGCCGGACGACGCCGAGGCGCACTCGGCGCTCGGCGTGGCGCTGCTCGCGCTCGGCAAGACCGACGAGGCGCTCACCGAGCTCACGCGCTCGCGCGACCTCGATCCCGGGAGCGCCGCGCGTCGCGGCAACCTCGGCACCGTGCTCTTCATGCGCGGCAAGGTGCCGGAGGCGATCAAGGAGTACGAGATCGAGGTCCGCCTCGTGCCCGACGACCCGCGCGCCCACTCCGACCTCGGCACCGCGCTGCTCGCACAGAGCGACTTCACGCGCGGCGTTCCCGAGCTGCAGAGGGCCATCCAGCTCGATCCCAAGCGCGCCACGTTCCGCTCGAACCTCGGATATGCGCTGCAGCTCTCAGGCAAGATCGGTGAAGCGATTGCCGAGTATCGTGAGGCGCTGAAGCTCGATCCCAAGCTCTCGAGCGCGTGGATCAACCTGGCCACCGCGCTCTCGCGTGATCCCAAGAAGCGCGGCGAGGCGAGGCAGGCGCTCAAGACCGCAGCAGGTCTCGATCCTTCTGACCCGCGGGTGAAGGCAAACCTCGAAGAGCTGGATGCGGTCGAGAAGGGAACGTCACCAAAGCCCTGATTTCTGGGCATGGCGTGACAATCTCGACTGCGATAACAGGGATTTTACAAGCACCTTCGGGACGTTGCCGAGAGCCTCTCGTGTGCCGTGTCAACCCTGCCGGCACGCGCGCAGGATCCAAGTTGACGGCCAGCGGACGGTTCCCGTACCGTGCTCGGCGACTCGGACATCGCACCTCGGTCCGAGGGTTTTCACGCAATTCGTTTCACGCATTCATGCGGCGGGAGGCTCCGATGGCAGTGGGCAAGGTGAAGTGGTTCAACGACGAGAAGGGCTGGGGCTTCATCAAGCAGGACAACGGTGCCGATGTCTTCGTGCACTACTCCCAGATCTCCGGTGATGGTCGTCGCCGCCTCTTCGAGGACGAGACCGTCGAGTTCGAGATCAAGGAGGGTCCGAAGGGCCTCCAGGCCATCAACGTCGTCCGCCAGGAAGGCGCGGCTCCCGCCTGAGACCTCCCACTACCCACGAACGACCTGGCGCCTGCTCTCCCGAGCGGGCGCTTTGTCGTTTAAGGGCTAGCCGCGCTCACGCGACGAGCGGGACACCCTCGACATGGAACGACTCGACCGCGGGGTCGAACACGTGCGCCTCGATGACGCCCAGCGCGCCCGCGTCGTCGAACTCGTAGAGGTTGAAGCCCGCCATCTTGTGCTCGTCGTCGTGGTGCAGCGACGCGCTCGTCGCCCCGATCGACATCATCCCGCCGATCGCGCGCTGGCGGCGCACGTGGAGGTGCCCGTGGAGCACGAGCCCGCGATGGAGCGTGGAGAGCTCCGCGATGAGGCGGTCGGCGTCCCAGAGCCCCTCGACGAACGTCTTCATCCGCGAGGGCGGGTTGTGAATCGGATGATGCAGCAGGATCACCGGCGTGCGCTTCTGCACCTCGGGATGCACGAGGATGCGCTTGAGCGCCTCGAGCTGCGGCCTGCCGAGCTCGCCGGAGGCCATCAGCGGCGGCCTGGGGACGGCGCTCGAGAGCCCGATGATGGCGACGGGGCCGCGCAGCTTCACGAAGGGAAAGCGCCCCAGCGGAATGTCCGCGCAGAGCTCCGGTAGATCGCTCGCGACGTAGTCGTGGAAATACTTCGTGAAGCGCTGATCGCGCATCGCGCCGCGCGTGTAGAGATCGTGGTTGCCGGGCACCGCCGAGATCTGGTCGGGCCGCAGCGCGAGCTCGGTCTCGAGCAGCGTGCGCACGGCCACGAACTCCTGATCGAGCGCGAGGTTCGTGAGGTCGCCGGTGATCACGACGTGGTCGACGTTCGCTCGCTTGATCTCGCGCGCAACGGCGCGGACGTGGGTGGGGCGATGCTTGTGCGAGCGCTTCACCTTGAGGTTCACCCAGCCGGTGAACCGCTTGTTGAGGAAGCGTTGCGGCGGGACACCGTCGAGCGCGAGGACGTGGAGATCGGAGAGGTGCGCGATGCGCATGCGGAAAGCTTACTCGGTCTTGACGTCGGAGGCGCAGCGGAACCCGATGTCGCGCGCGGCGAACGACGACGCATAGCGGGCGGTGGTGCGGAGCCAGAACGCCGCAGTTCGGTAGGAGCCTCCGCGGACGCCATGGCCGCGCGGCCCGTAGACGGGGCCCCGGGGGTTCACGACCGCGCCGCGCCCGTAGCCATCGCCTTCGGCGTCACGATCGTGCCAGTCCCAGACCCACTCCGCGGCGTTGCCCGCCATGTCGAGCAGGCCGCTCGCGGTCGCGCCGTCGGGAAAGGAGCCGATCGGCGCGAGGCCGAGGAAGCCGTCGCGGGCGTCGGTGGGGTCATCGGCCGCCCAGGTGCCGTGGTTGGCGACGTGCGAGTTGTAGACGTAGCCCCACGGGAACGTGTGACCTTCACGCCCGCGCGCCGCGAGCTCCCACTCCGCCTCGGTGGGCAGGCGACCGCCGATCCACGTACAATACGCGACCGCGTCCTCCCAGCGCACCGACGTGACCGGGTAGTCCAGGTTGTCGAAGCGCGCGTCGCCGCTGCTGTAGCCCGGCGGCGAGCACGCGCCCGCCGCCACGCAGCGCGCGTAGCGACGAACCGGCACCTCGGTGCGGTCGAGATCGAAGTCACTGACCGTCACCTGGTGCGCGTAGCCCTCGGAGCGGATCCAGGGACCGGGACCGGCCTCGCTCGGGACCCCGCAAAGCGGACCGAGCGGCTCTTGCTCGCAGAACTTCACCGCGCGCGCCATCTCGCTCGGCGTCGAGCCCATCACGAACTGCGCGCCCGCGATGCGCGTGCGGTGCTCGAGCGACGGCCGGAGCACCACGATCCCGCCGGCTGGCGCGCTGGATGAGGCGGGGCCGAGCCCCAGCCACAGCCCCTCGATCCGCTGCGGCCGCCGCGCGCGCTCGAGCCCCGCGTACGGATCGTGGTCCGCGCCGAAGAGCGCGAGCGCGACCAGGGGCGAAGTACAGGGCCACGAGCTCATGGTCAGCCGGTGAGGATCCGCATCGGGTGCTCGAGCAGCGCGCGCAGCTCCGCGAGGAACGCCGCGCCCACGGCGCCGTCGATCACGCGGTGATCGCAGGAGAGGGTCATCGACATCTTCTTGCCGGCCGCCACGTTGCCGCCCCTGACCACCGCCTCGTCGCGAGCCTGGCCGATGGCGAGGATCGCGCCCTCGGGCGGGTTGATGACCGCGGAGAACGCGTCGATCCCGAACATCCCGAGGTTCGAGATGGAGAACGTGCCCTCGCTCATCTCCTCCGGCTTGAGCTTCTTGGCCCGCGCGCGCGCCGCGAGATCGCGGACCTCGCGCGCGATGGCGACCACGCTCTTCTGGTCAGCGTTGCGCACCACGGGCGTGACGAGCCCATCGGGGATGGCGACCGCCACCGAGATGTCGACGCGCTGGTGGATGAGGAGAGCCTCGGGGGTGTACTGCGCGTTGCACTCGGGCACGCGCACCAGCGCGCCCGCGACCGCCTTGATCACGAGATCGTTGAGGCTGATCTTGTCGGGCTTGGGGCCCTCCTCGCCGGGCTTGCCCTTCTTCACGCCGTCCGCGAGCTGCGCGTTGATGGTCTCGCGGAGCTCCATGACCGCCGACGCGTCGACGTCGATGGTCAGGTAGAAGTGCGGGACCGTCTGCTTGGACTCGGTGAGGCGCCGCGCGATGGTCTTGCGCATCGGCGAGAGCGGCCGCACCTCGGGCGCTGCGAGCGACGAGACGGCGAGGCCAGCCTGGGGCGCGCGCGCGAGCTGCGTCGAGGTGGACGGGCTCTCCTTCGCGCCGTCGTTCGCCGCCTTCCCGATGGAGTCGAGGTCCGCCGGCACGATGCGCCCGTGCTCGCCGCTGCCTTGGGCATGGGTGAGATCAAGGCCGCGCTCGCGCGCCACCTTGCGGATGTACGGCGAGGCCAGTACGCGGCCTGCGCCGATCTCCTCGCGACCCTCCGCCGCGGAGTCGCGCTGCGTTCGGTCGAGCACGCTGCCCTTGTCGGCGGGCTTCTTGGGCTTCGGCGCGGGGCTGTCCGGCTCGTCGTCGGGCGCCGCCTGCTGCGCCGCGGGGCGCATGGTCTCGGGCGCGCGCTTGTCCTTCTTGGGCTCGTCCTTCGCTTCGTCATCGAGCGTCTGCTTCGTGTCGGGCGCGGCCGGCGCGGTCGGCGCGGCGCCGCCGCCGGCCTTCGCGACGAGGTCGGCGACGTCCTCGCCCTGCTCCCCGAGAATGGCCACGGCCTGGCCGAGCTTCACGTTGGTCCCTGCCGGCACCAGCTGCTTCAGCAGCACGCCCTTGTCGAACGCACGGAACTCCATCGTCGCCTTGTCGGTCTCGACCTCGGCGAGCAGATCGTCGATGGCGACCGCGTCGCCCTCGTTCTTGTGCCACGTGAGGAGGACCCCCTCTTCCATCGTGGGCGACAGCTTCGGCATGTCGAGAATCTTCGCCATGGTTCTACGAGGCTCCCCGCGTGACGACGCGCTTGACGGCGGCGACGACGCGTTCGGGTTGGGGAAGGCAGTGCTGCTCGAGCTTCGCGTTGTAGGGAATCGGCACGTCGAGCTGGGCGACGCGCAGGATCGGCGCATCCAGCCAGTCGAAGCACAGGCGCTGCACGCGGTCGGCGATCTCGGCGCCGACGCCGCCGTAGGGCCACCCCTCGTGCACCACCACGCAGCGGTGCGTCTTCTTGACGGACTCGGCGATGGTGTCCTCGTCGAGCGGGCGGAGCGAGCGGAGGTCGACGATCTCGACGGAGATGCCTTCCTTCTCGAGCGTGGCTGCGGCCTCGATGGCGAGGTGCGTGGTGCGCGCGTACGCGACGATCGTGCAGTGCGTGCCGGGGCGGACGATGTTCGCCTTGCCGATCTCGACGAGCACGTCGCCGTCGGGCACGTCGCCCTTCACCGAGTAGAGCGTCTCCGACTCCATGAAGCAGACCGGGTTGTTGTCGCGGATCGCGGCCTTCATGAGGCCCTTGGCGTCGGCGGGGAACGCCGGCGCCACCACCTTCACGCCGGGGATGGTCGCGTAGAAGTGCTCCATCGCGTGCGAGTGCTGGCTGCCCACCTGGCGCGCGCTGGCGTTCGGGCCGCGGAAGACGATGGGGCAGGTGAACTGCCCGCCCGACATCTGCCGGATCTTGGCCGCGTTGTTGAGGATCTGGTCGAACGCGACGGCGCTGAAGTTCCAGGTCATGAACTCGATGATCGGGCGCAGCCCGACCATCGCCGCGCCCACGCCGATGCCGGCGAAGCCGCCCTCGGCGATCGGCGTGTCGATCACACGGCGCTCGCCGAACTTCTCGAGCATGCCCTCGCTGACCTTGTAAGCGCCCTGGTAGTGCCCGACCTCCTCGCCCATGAGGAAGACGCGGTCGTCCCGCTCCATCTCCTCGATCATGGCCTCGCGCAGCGCTTCACGGTAACGGATGGATCTTGCCATGGGGTCAGGCCGCGAAGGGTCCGTCGTAGGTGGTGGGCTCGAGGATCGAGGGATCGGGCTCGGGGCTCTCTTCGGCGAATTTCACTGCCGCCTGGACCTCCTTCTCCACGTCGGCCTCGAGCTCCTCGAGGCGCGCCTTGACGTAGCCGTCGGTCTCGAGCTGGTGCCGCGCGCGGAACAGCGGGTCCTTCTTCTTGCGCTCCTCGAGCTCGGCGCTGGTGCGGTACTTCGCGGGGTCGCTCATGGAGTGGCCACGGAAGCGGTAGGTGCGGACCTCGACCAGCGTGGGTAGCGAGAGCTCACGCGCGCGCTGCACGGCCTCGCCGATGCGCTGCTCGACGGTGAGGACGTCGTCGGCGAAGAAGCGATCGCGATCGATGCCGTAGCCGAGGGCCTTCATCGAGACGTCCTCGACGCTCATGGTCCGTGAGAGCGGAGTGCCCATCGAGTACTCGTTGTTCTCGCAGATGAAGACGATGGGGAGCTTCCACAGCGCCGCGAGGGAGACGCCCTCGTGGAAGCCGCCGATGCTCACCGCGCCTTCGCCGAAGAAGCACAGCGTGACGCGACCGTCCGCGCGGTACTTCGACGCGAAGGCCACGCCCGCCGCCAGCGGGATGTGCCCGCCCACGATGCCGTAGCCGCCGAGCATGTTGTGCGCCGCGTCGAACATGTGCATCGAGCCGCCCAGGCCCTTCGAGCAGCCCGTCGACTTTCCGTACAGCTCGGCCATGAGCGCGTTCGCGGTCATGCCCTTCGCGATGGCGATCCCGTGGTCACGGTAGGTCGTTACGACATAGTCCTCGGGCTTGAGCGTGGCGATGGCGCCGACCCCGACCGCCTCCTGCCCGATGTAGAGGTGGAGGAAGCCGCCGATCTTGCCCTGCGCGTAGGCGCGGGCCGCCTCCTCTTCGAGCCGGCGGATGAGGAACATCTGGCGATAGAGGGCCGCAAGGTGATCGAGCTGCCCGCTCGGCCGCGTGAGCGGGGAGGGCGTATCAGGGGCCCCTGCGTCAGCGTGGGGACGGGAAGGATGGGCCTTGGTGGGTTCGGATTGGCTCATTGGAGGACCGGCAAGTCGACCCCTCTGAGGTAGTCGAGACTGCGCGTGAGGGAAAGAAGGGTCAGACATCCTACCTTAGCTCACAAAAAGACGGTGCCCGGTCACGCACCTTCAAGCCCGGCCGACGTTGCAGGGTCCGACCGCAGAAACTTTCATCAGCCCCAACCGTCAGAGAGCCACCTCCCATGAAAATTGCCCGCGCCGCCGTGATCGCCCTCTCTCTCCTCCCCGCGCTCCTCGTCGCCGCCACGGCGCGGGACGCGCAGGCCTGTGGCAGCGCGATGCGCCTCGAGCCCACGCTGGCCCGGCCCACGCCCGTCCAGGAGATCGCCCGCGCCGAGAAGGCGCTCGCGAGCGGCTCGAACCTCGCGGCGGCGCAGGCGGTCCTCAACAACTTCCCGCGGGTCCGCAGCGCCAAGGTCGGCGAGAACCCGCTCGAGACGCGCGCGGTCCGCGTCCTCGCCCTCGCCGTGGTCAGGTCGGAGGGCACGGTCGACGAGAAGAAGGCCCGCGTCGCCAGCGCGAACGGCGTCGAGTGGACCCCGGCCTCGAACCTCGCGTGGGCGGTGCAGTCGCTGCGCGAGATCGACACCGCGCGCCCCAACGACCCCACCGTCCAGGCCGACCTCGGCGAGGCACTCAGCAAGACCGCTTCCGGTCAGGCAGAGTCGCTGAAGATCCTCCAGGGGCTCGCGCAGAAGGACCTCATGGGCTCTCCCCACGCCTACGCCGCGCTCGCGAAGCTCCGCACGCAGGCGGGTGATCTCGCGGGCGCGGAGGCGGCGATCAAGCGTTGCGAGGAGATGTCGAAGACCCCGGGCGTGTGCAAGGCCGCCGCGAAGGCCGCGAGCTGAAGACTCGGCTCCTCCTCCTGCTGCTGATCGCCGTCGCGATCGGCGGCTGTCCGAAGAAGACGCCGGAGCCCGAGCCCGAGCCCGGCGCGGACGCGGCGTCGCGGCTCGATCTTCTGCCCGCGCCGGCGGTCGTCGCGGACGTCGCGCACGGCAAGGAGCTCGTGCTGACTTACCAGTGCAACCGCTGCCACGACGGCACCGGCCACGAGGCCGCCGTGCAGGCCAAGCACTGCGTCCACTGCCACAAGGACATCATGGAGGACCGGTTCACCGCGGCTCCTGCGTCGCTCGCGAAGTGGAAGCCGCGCGTGAAGGAGCTGGCGGATGCGCCGTCGCTCGCGTCGGCGGGCAAGCGCTTCACGCGCCCATGGATCGAGCAGTACCTGCTGCAGCCCTCGGATCTGCGGCCGCATCTCCAGCAGTACATGCCGCGGCTCGCCATCAGCGCCGCCGACGCGCGCGACATCGCCGCGTACCTCGTGCCGGTGATCGAGCGTCCGATCTCCGACCCTGGCGCGACGATGGAGCTCGCCGGAGCCGATCTGGGCAAGGGGCGGCAGCTGATCGAGACCAAGGGCTGCGGTAGCTGTCACGCCTTCACCGGCGTCGCCGCCCTCCCCAGCTCGAGCCCGCCGGCGATGAGCGCGAAGGACTTCGAGGTGGGGCACAAGCTCGCGCCCGATCTCCGCGTCACGCGCGCGCGGATGACGCCGGCGAAGCTGGTGGCGTGGCTCAAGGATCCCGCGGGCGTGAAGGCCGACACGAAGATGCCGAAGATCGAGCTCGATGGCGTGGAGGTCAAGAACCTCGCCGCGTACATCTTGACCGCCGAGCTCGCGCCGCCGGTGAAGCGCGCGCCGCGCGAGCGCCTCCCGCTGCTCGCGCGCAAGGTGCTGTTCAAGGAGGTGGACGAGAAGGTCTTCCACCGCACCTGTTGGCACTGCCACTCCGAGCCCGACTACGCGATCGGAGACGGCGGGCCCGGCAACTCGGGCGGCTTCGGCTTCAAGCCGCGCGGCCTGAACCTCTCCGCGTACGAAGGGATCGCGGCCGGGTTCGTCGACGACCAGAACGAGCGGCAGAGCGTGTTCGCCAAGGACAAGGAGGGCGTGCCGCGCCTCGTCCGCGCGCTGCTGGCGCGGAACGAGGAGGAGAACGGCGCGTCCACCGGCGACGTCCGCGGCATGCCGCTCGGCTACGACCCGCTCTCGCCCGAGGAGATCCAGCTCGTCGACACATGGATCGCGCAGGGCCGCCCGCGATGACGCGCGCGACGTTGCTGGGGCTCGCGCTGCTCGCCGCATGCACGCCGGCTCCGAAGGAGAACCGCGACACCCCCACCACGCCGACCAGCGCGGTCGCCACCGCCAGCGCCAGCGATGCTTCGGCGCCCGCGCCGCTCGTCGACGCTGCGGCGCGCGAGATGGCGGTGCGGGTGGTGAACGCGTCGCAGGACACCGATGCCCTGACCCTGGTGCGCACCGAGCGGCTCAAGGCGAAGGCCGAGGGCCGCGTGCTCGTCGTGTACGCCGGGGCCTCATGGTGCGAGCCGTGCAAACGCTTCAAGGACCAGGTCCACACCGGCCGCCTCGACGAGAAGCTGCCGCACGTCACGCTGCTGGCCTTCGATGCCGATCGCGACACCGAGCGGCTGGCGGCGGCGGGCTACCGCTTCTCGTTCATCCCGTTCGTTGCGCTGCCCGGCGCCGATGGCCATCCCACGGACACGCAGGAGGCGCGCGGCAAGGGCAGCAACGCCTGGACGGAGCTGCTCGCGAAGCTCGAGGCGTGGGAGAAGAAAGGCCCTTAGGCGATGCGTGCCGAGCCGCTCTCGCACGAGTCGGGCCTATTCGTCGCGCGCCTGCGGAGCGGCGACGGAGGCGTCGAGCGAGAGCGCGGACACGGCCGGGGCCGCGTGAGGGCGCGGAGGGGGGCGGCGCGGCGCGGGCAAGGTGAGGCTCAGCGCCGCTGACGGCGCCCGCAGCGCGGTCACCACCGCCGAGGCCGACGCCGCGTCGCGGGCCTCCACGTCGCGCTGCTGCTGCTTCTTGCCCAGCACCACCAGGATCACGATCACCAGCAGCGCAGCGGCCGCGATGAGGTTCTGCCAGCGGTGAGTCTGCTTGCGGATGATGATCGAGGGCCGCGGCGTCTCGGTCCGCGACGCGCCGTAGGGCGTGAGCATGGGGCCCGGGCGATCGCTCGAGCGTCGCGCCTTCTCGAGCGCCACGCGCGAGCTGAGGGGCGTGCGCTCGAGGCCGACCTCGAGGCGGTCGCTGGGCGTGGTGCTCCCGTCGCCGTCGGCGTCGGCCGGCCGCTCGATGGCACGAGCCACCGCCTCGCCGAGATCGACGCACGAGGCGAAGCGTCCCTCGACCTCCTTCGCCACGCCCTTCGACAGCGCTGCGCCGAGCGAGCGCACGACGGGCGCGGACCCGAGCGCCGGCTCGAGCGGCGGCGGCGGCTCGCTCGTGACCTTGCCGGCGGTGACGATCGCGTCGTCGCCGCCGAACGCGCGGACGCCAGTGGCGGCCTCGTAGAGCGTCGCTGCGAACGCGAACTGATCGGAGGCCGCGCCGAAATCGCCCTTGGAAAGCGCCTCGGGCGAGGTGTACGCCGGCGTACCGAGCACGGTGTTGACGCGCGTGATCGTGGACTCCGGGATGCGCGCGATACCGAAGTCCGCGATCTTCGAGCCGGTGCGCGAGAACAGGATGTTCTCGGGCTTGATGTCGCGATGCACGACGCCCGCGGCATGCGCGAACGTCAGCGCGGAGCCGAGCTCGCGCGCGAGCTTCGCCACGTCGCCGAGGGGCAGCGGACCTTCGCGGAGCCGGTCGCGCAGCGACTCCGGACCGTCGGCGCGTGGCCCCGGCACGTACTCGAACACCAGGAAGAGCCCGACCACGTCGTCCTCTCCCATGTCGTGGAGCGTGACGATGTTGGGGTGGCTCACCGCCGCTGCCGCCTGCGCCTCGTGGCGCATGCGCGTGATCAGCTCGTCGCGCACGCTGGGAGGGAGCGCGAGATCGTCGCGCAGCACCTTGATGGCCACGCGCCGCCCGAGGATGGTGTCGCGCGCCAGCCAGACGCGCCCCATCCCGCCCTGACCGAGCAGGCGCTCGACCTCGTAGCGTCCGATGGTGCGCGGTTGCTTGGAGGCCATGGGGATCAGTCGGTGTGGGGGTTCCAGCACGCGACCTTGTGGCCGGTACCAAGCGTCTGCTCGACGAACGGCGGCAGCTCCTTCTCGCACGTCCCCTTGAGCATGCGGGCGCAGCGCGGATGGAACGGACAACCCGACGGCGGATCGATGGGGGAGGGCGCGTCGCCCGGCACCACGACGCGGAGGCGCTTCTTCTCGGGATCGGGCGTGGGCACGGCGCCCAGCAGCGCGCGCGTGTAGGGGTGCAGCGGCGCGGCGTAGAGCTGCTCGGTGGTGCCCTGCTCGACGAGCTTGCCGAGGTACATCACCGCGACGCGCTGGCTGATGTGCCGCACCACGCGGAGATCGTGCGAGATGAAGAGGAAGGCGACGCCGAGCTCGTCCTGCAGGTCCATCAGCAGGTTGACGATCTGCGCCTGGATGGAGACGTCGAGCGCGCTGATCGGCTCGTCGCACACGATGAACTCAGGCTGGACCGCGAGCGCGCGCGCGATGCCGATTCGCTGGCGCTGACCGCCCGAGAACTCGTGGGGGTAGCGGCCCATCACGTCGGGGCGGAGCCCGACCTTGCGGAGGAGGCTCGCCACCATCTCCTCCTCGTCCTTCTTGGTCCTGGCGAGGCCGTGGATCTGGATGGCCTCGCCCACGATGTCCCGCACCGTCATGCGCGGGTTCAGGCTCGAGTACGGGTCCTGGAAGATGATCTGCATCTTCCGGCGTAAAGGACGGAGATCACGCGCGGACAGGGGAACGATGTCGCGACCGTCGTAGACGACGCGGCCGAACGTGGGCTCGACCAGCCGCAGAATCAGGCGACCGAGCGTGCTCTTGCCGCAACCGCTCTCCCCGACCAGCCCGACTGTCTCACCGCGCCGGACGCGGATCGAGACGCCGTCGACCGCGCGCAGCAGCTTCTCGCTCCGCGAGAAGAGCCCGCTGTTGACCGGGAAATACTTGCCGACGCGCTCGGTGGCCACCAGCGTGCGTGGTCGTCCCGCGCCTGGCGCGTCGGACCCACCGGCCTTCAGCGCGGCGCTCTTCTCCTCGCTCCCGCTCTCGGCCATCACCCGCTTTCGTAGCTGATCCGGGCGCGGTCGTCACACGTCGTTTGCGCGGATGCAGCGGGCGAGGTGCGCCGCATCGCTCCCCTCGGCCTCGATGGGCAGCAGATCGGGCTCCGCCTCACGACAGGCGGGGATGACCATGGGGCAGCGATCGGCGAAGCGGCACCCCGGCGGGAGCGCGAGCAGATCCGGCACCAGCCCCTCGATGGTGGGCAGCCGCGGGCGCTTCGGCTTCGCCTCTCCCTCCGCGACCAGCGTAGGCTCGCCGGCGAGCATGCTGTCGCGGGCCGCGCTCGCCGGCTCGTCCAGCGGCGCCTTGTCGAACGTGGGGAGGCTGCGCAGGAGCCCGCGTGTGTATGGATGCCGCGGATGCGCGAAGAGGCGGTCGACCTTGGCGATCTCGACGATGCGCCCGGCGTACATGACCGCGACGTCGCTGCAGACCTCCGCGACGACGCCGAGATCGTGCGTGATGAGCACCACGCCCATGTTGAGCTGCTCCTTGAGCTTGGCGAGCAGCTCGAGGATCTGCGCCTGGATGGTGACGTCGAGCGCGGTGGTCGGCTCGTCGGCGATGAGCAGGCTCGGCTCGCAGGCGAGGGCCATCGCGATCATCACGCGCTGGCGCATGCCGCCCGAGAGCTGGTGGGGATAGGAGTCTATGTTGGTCTCGGGCGACGGGATGCCGACGAGGCGGAGCATCTCGACGGCGCGGTCCTTGGCCTCGCGCCGCGACTTCTTCTGATGGAGCCGGATGGCCTCGACGATCTGCCAGCCCACCGTGTAGACGGGGTTGAGGCTGGTCATCGGCTCCTGGAAGATCATCGAGATCTCGTTGCCGCGCACGTCTTGCATCTGCCGCTCGGTGAGCCCGACGAGGTCGCGCCCGCGGAGCTCGATGCGCCCCTCGGCGATGACGCCCTGCGGATAGGGGATGAGGCGCAGGATGCTGAGCGCGGTGACGCTCTTCCCGCAGCCGCTCTCTCCGACGATCCCCAGCGTCGCCCCCTCGGCCACGTCGAACGACACCTCGTCGACCGCGCGCAGCGTGCCCCGCTCGGTGCGAAAGGTGGTGACGAGATCCCGCACGCGCAGAAGGGGCGCTCCCTTCACGGCGGGCTTCGAGGCGGACATGCGCGCATGCTAAGCTCTCGCGCGTGAGTTGGTCGAGCACCACGATGGCGCTTCTCGCCGTGACCGCGGTCACCGTGGGCACCGCGCTGGTCGAGGGATGCGCGCCGCGCGCGCGCATGTGCGTGGCGTCGAGCGAGTGCACCGCGAAGTCGGAGTGCGTCGCGGGACGCTGCCAGCCGGACAAACCGAACGTGAAGCCCGCCATCGATGCCGCGCGTCGCATCGTCGTGCGCCCGGTCGACCTCGCTTATCTGAGGAGAGGAGACGGCGCGAGCGGCGGAGCTCTGCCTCCGCTCTTCGCGCTCGGGAAGGACTCAGCCGTCTTGCTGATGCGCTTCTCGGTCGCGATCCCGATCACGGCGAACGTGGTCGAGGCGTACGTCGTGCTGCGGCGGTCGGACGCCGTCGACGACGATCCTGCACCGATTTCCTTACACGCCACCCGGATCGTCCAGGGATGGGAAGGGCGATCCACCTCCTGGGCGCTGCAGCCGCACGTCGTCGAATCGCGCCTCCCGGCGACACTCATTGCGCCCGGTGGTCCTTCGCTCGTGCGGCTCGATGTGCGCGATATCGTTCGACAATGGCCCAAGCACGACCCTGACGACCACGGGATTGCGATCGTTGCTTCGAACGAGAGCCGCTCTGGTTCGACGTTTGCGTTCCGAGCGGCCGGAGCCCCTGCTCCCGACGTCGAGCCCTACCTCGAGCTCTACGTGCGGTGAAGAAACAGCCGAAGCAGTTTGAAGTTTCACCGAAGGGCCCCGTCGAACGTCTGGCGAGTGGCTCGCAGCTTCAACCCCCTTGACCCTTCGTCGTGCGCGGGGCGACTCTTACTAGGACTGCACTCCGGCATCGCCGCCGGATCAAAGGAGAGTGGATGATGCGGATGTCGAAGGCTCTTGGTTCTTTCGTTGCGATGGCCGCTGCCTGCGTCGCGCTCTCTGCCGCGACCGACGCGCGCGCCGACGCGGAGTTCACCGCGACGGCGGGCAAGGGCTCGATCGAGGTCAAGCCCAACGGCGCCTGGCACATCAACAAGGAAGCCCCGTGGAAGGCTACGGCCGGCGGCACCACGCTGGCCAAGGACAAGTGGACCCTCAGCGACACCGCGGCCAAGGTCTCCGGCGTCCCCGCGGGCGACGTGACGGTCAAGGTCTACGTCTGCAATGGCGACCAGTGCAAGAACGCTGAGGTCAAGGTCAAGGTTCAGTAAGCAGCAGCAGTTCATCAGCGCAGCTCGCTGAATGCGAGGCGGAGCGATCAACGCTCCGCCTCGTTTGCTTTTTGTCCTACCCTCAAGCGATGGCCGAGAAGCCCAGTGTCGCCACCGAGATCTCCGCCGTCGCGGAGAGCGTCGAGAAACGATTCCTGAAAGGGCGTCGAGTCCTCGCATTCTCCGAGTACCTCGATCTCTTCGCGAGCGCGCCGGTGCGCTTCGCGCGCGACGCCAGCCGCTACCTTCGCGACTGCTTCGACCACTACGGGACCACGCCGGTCGAGCACCCGTGGGGCAAGTTCACGCGCTGGAACCTCTTCGACCTCCCGTGGGATCCGCTCCAGGCGCCGCATGCACTCATCGGCCAGGAGCAGGTCCAGGAGGAGATCTACCGTGCGGTCTCGAACTTCGTGCGTGAGGGCCGTCCCAACCGCCTCGTGCTGCTGCACGGCCCGAACGGCTCTGCCAAGAGCACCATCGTCTCCTGCCTGATGCGCGCGCTCGAGAGCTACTCGCGGGAGGACGAGGGCGCGCTCTACCGCTTCAACTGGGTCTTCCCGTCGAGCAAGACCGTGCGCGGCAGCCTCGGCTTCGGGCAGAAGGAGCCGGTCACGCAGGTCCAGACCTACGCGCACCTCGCGGACGACCAGATCGACGCGAAGCTCCTTGTCGAGGTGCGTGACCATCCGCTCTTCCTCATCCCCATCGACGAGCGTCAGCAGCTGCTCGATCGCCTGGCGAAGGAGAAAGACGGCGATCCCAAGGCCGACTACTTCTCGGACTGGATCCTCCGCGGCGAGCTCTCGCACAAGAGCCAGCAGGTCTTCGAGGCGCTGCTCTCCAGCTACAACGGCTCGTACACCGAGGTGCTCAAGCACGTGCAGGTGGAGCGCTACTTCATCTCGCAGCGCTACCGCGTGGGCGCGGTCACCATCGGCCCGCAGATGACGGTCGACGCCCAGGAGCGGCAGATCACCATGGATCGCTCGCTTCAATCGCTCCCCGCGTCGCTCCAGGCGATCACGCTCTACGAGGCGAAGGGCGAGCTCATCGACGCGGCGGGCGGCGTCCTCGAGTTCAGCGACCTGCTCAAGCGCCCGCTCGATGCGTTCAAGTATCTCCAGCTGTCCGTCGAGACCGGCGAGGTCTCGCTCACGCAGCAGAACGTCCAGCTCAACTGCGTGATGACCGGCAGCGCGAACGAGCTTCACCTCGACGCGTTCCGCGAGCACCCCGAGTTCGCGAGCTTCCGTGGCCGCATGGAGCTGATCCGCATGCCGTACCTGCGCAGCTGCCTCCACGAGCAGCGCATCTACGACACACACGTCGTTCCGCACATCCGCCGCCACGTCGCGCCGCACGCCACCACGATGGCCGCGCAGTTCGCGGTCCTCACGCGCATGCGCAAGCCGAACACGGACAAGTACCCCCGCGCTCTGTCCAACGCGCTGTCCGGGCTCACTGCGCTCGAGAAGATGGACCTCTACGCCGCGGGCCGCGCGCCCGAGCGCCTCGAGCCCGACGCGCAGAAGGTGCTCCGCGCCGGGGTGCGCGAGGTCTTCGAGGAGAGCGATTCCTATCCCATCTACGAGGGTCGCATCGGCGCCAGCCCGCGCGAGATGCGCGTGCTCATGCTCGATGCCGCGCAGTCGGCGGTCTACAAGTGCCTCTCGCCGCTCGCCGTACTCGACGAGATCGAGCAGCTCTGCGAGCGCAAGAGCGAGTTCGAGTGGCTGCAGCAGGACACGCAGGCGGGCGGCTATCATGACGTGAAGCTGTTCCGCGAGAGCCTCTTCGCCCGGCTGCTCGGCGTGTGGGAGCAGGAGCTCTATGCGTCGAGCGGGCTCGTCGCCGATGCGCAGTACGATGAGCTCTTCGAGCGCTACATCCAGCACGTCAGCGTGTGGACCAAGAAGGAGCGCATCCGTAACAGTCACACCGGTGAGTACGAGGAGCCGGACGAGAACATGATGCGCGAGGTGGAGCGCCTCCTCGACGTCAAGGGCGACGCCCAGGAGGCGCGCAAGGCGATGATCAGCGGCATCGCCGCGTGGGCCATCGACCACCCCGGCCAGAAGGTCGAGGGCAAGCACGTGCTGCCGAACTTCCTCCGTCGCCTGCGCGACGCGATCTTCAGCGACAAGCGCGTCGACATCGCGAAGCAGGCGCGCGACATCGTCGTGCTGGTGCGCGACGAGGGCGCGGGCCTCGACGTCGCGCGGAAGAAGGAGGTGCGCGAGGTCATCGCGCAGCTCTCCTCGCGCTTCGGCTACTGCGACAACTGCGCGACGGACATGGCGAGCATGCTGGTCCGGAAGCGCTACAGCGATCTGATCGTCAACTGACCGATCGCCCGCTCGCCGCGGAGGTTCGCCGGCTCGCGTTCCCTGCGATCCTCCATTCATTGCTGCAGACGAGCGTGTTCGTCGTCGACCGCATCATGCTGGGTCGGCACGGCGAGACCTCGCTCGCGGCGATGCAGCTGGGTGGAGCGCTCGAGTGGTCGATCTGGAGCGTCTTCGCGGCGTTCGAGGTAGGGACCATCGCGCGCGTGGGGCGCCACGTCGGAGCGAGGGATCCCGATGCGGCGCGCCTGGCGGCCCGGATCTCGCTGGGCGCGGCGCTCGCGATGGGGTGCGTGCTCGCGCTCGCGACGCCGCTCCTGCTCGATCTGCTGCCCTACGCCGCGAAGCGCGTCTCGCCTGCCGCGCTGGCCGAGGCGCGCGGGTACCTGGGGGTGACCATCGCGGCGTCGCCGCTCGTGTTCGTCGCCACCATCACCGTGGCGACGCTCCAGGCAGGAGGTGATACGCGGACGCCGCTCGCCATCGGGATCGCCGCCAACGTGGTGCATGTCGCGCTGAATTTCGTGCTCATCCCGCGG